>JAKONH010000456.1 GCA_022702045.1 Spirosomataceae bacterium | reverse complement strand
AAAGACTTTGGTGCAGGCATTGGTTTTTCGACCAAGAAGTCGGCTGAAGCGCAGGACGAGATGATGAAGAACACGATTCAGAGTGCACTGCGGAAAGCGTTCTCGCCTGAATTCCTCAATCGTCTTGACGATGTGATTGTGTTCAACTCGCTGCAACGCGAAGACATTCACAAAATCATCGACCTAATGCTGGGCAAACTGCTGGGCCGCATTACGAGCCTGGGTTATACGGTCGAACTGACGGAGAAAGCAAAAGACTTCCTGTCGGAAAAAGGGTATGATCAGCAGTATGGTGCGCGGCCGTTGAGCCGTGCTATCCAACGGTACTTGGAAGACCCAATCGCCGAAGAGATTCTCAAAGGCGAACTGAAAGAAGGTGACGTAATCGAAGCGGACTATCCGGGTGAAGGTGAAAGTCTAGTTATCAAGGTACGGAAGCAGGAAACAGTTGCTGAATAATACAGCATAGTATAATAAGACAGAAAGCCGGGCAGCAATGTCCGGCTTTTTTCATGTAGAGACCGCACCGGCGGACCGGCGATCCTTCGCGTCTCACCGCCGGCAGGCTACCGCTGAATGATATTGCTGACGCGTGCTGAGACGCAAGGGATTGCGTCTCTACGTTAATTCTGTTTTAATAATTTACAAATGGATAACACTGGATTAACGGTAGGATAACATGGCTTTTGTCTCTTTGCAGTTGCATTGATTCTTAATTCAGCCAATGAAAAACCGTTACTCCTTCTTTTTGATTTTTTTGCTGGCACTCAGCTTATTAGGCTACAGGGTGCAGGCACAAACAACACAGGCATCGATCTCGGGTGTTATTACCGAAGGGCAAAATTCCCCATTGCCGGGAGCGACCATCCGGGTTCGGAACGAGTCGACAGGTTTCTCGACCGGAACCGTGACGAATGTGAAAGGGGAATACCGGTTTAAAGAAATCCCACTGGGTGGCCCTTATACCGTGACCGTAACAGCCGTCGGTCTTGGAGAGCAACGTCGGACAGGCTACATGGTCAATCAGGGCGACGACATTAAGGTCGACCTGACCATGCAGGAAACCGGTCAGGATCTGGCGGTGGTGCAGGTCGTGGCGTCGGGACTGAAAAACAAAACCGACATTCTGGGTGCAGCTACGGCAATCAACGCCAAAACACTGGTGTCGCTGCCTGTTAACGGTCGTAATTTTACGCAGCTAATCAACCTGTCGCCCCTGACAAATAACAGCGGTAGCCTATCGGGGCAACTAGGCTCGTCGACGAACTACACCATCGATGGGATGAACGCGAAGAACCCAACATCAGCCGGTTCGACAACAAGCCGTAGCGGGGCACCATATTCAATTTCAATCGAAGCCGTTCGGGAATTTAAGGTTATAACCAACCAATATGACGTTGTATACGGCCGGGCTGGGGGTGGTCTGGTCAGTGCCGTAACGAAGGCTGGTACCAACAAACTGACGGGTAGTGTTTTTAATTACACGCGTGCCAACTGGCTGTCGAGTCAGTACGACATTCGTGGTAATCAGCGCAATGTTCCGTTCTCAACCAATCAGTTTGGTTTCTCGCTGGGCGGGCCGATCATCAAGGACAAGCTGCACTACTTCGTCGTTTGGGATCATCAGCAGGATTCGCGTCCGCTAATTGTCGCCGACATTCAAACGTCCCTTGATGAGCGTCGCTTCAACGTAACGAATAATACGCTCAATCGCTTTGTCGAGATCGCCCGCAGCAAATACGGTATGGCTAACACGCAACAGTTTGGTACCTTCCCCAAAAACCGGGGTACTGACGCTGCGTTCGCCCGTATCGACTGGCAGATCAACGCCAACAATCTGCTGACGATTCGCGACAACTACACTAACGACCGGAACAAGCTGGGTCTGGCCGATAACACGTCGATCAACGCGTTTGAATCGTACGGTAACGACTATAACGTCGACAACAGTTTGCTGGCTACACTGCGCACGACCTTCACGCCGAAAATTACGAACGAGCTTAAACTGCAACACCTGTACACGTATCAGAAAAGTAGCCCCGGCGATCAGTTGCCGGCTGCTAACATTCCGCGTAACATCGTTGAAAACGTAGTATCGACTATCGAAGGCGGCACCCTGTCGACGAATATTCAGATGGGTGGCCACCGGTTTGCGCAGGAAGGGTTTACGAACAACGTGCTGCAACTGGTCGATAATTTTTACGTCAATACCGATCGGATTCAATACACGTTTGGGGTTGATCTGATGTACACGAATGCTAAGTCGCTGTATGGTAGCGAAGTAAATGGTCGATTCCATTATATCAACGACGCGACTGGATCGGCACTCGACAACTTCAACAACCTGAAGCCGTACCGCTTCTACCGGGAAGTACCGCTTGTCGCCGATCCAACGGTTCACGGAAACATCTTTAACGCTGGTGCGTACGGGCAGTTGAATACGCACCTGACGCCGGGTCTGGAAATGACAGCCGGTCTCCGATTGGATTACGCCATCTATCCGAAAGCCCAGTTCAATCAACTGGTGTTCGACGAACTGAAACTGCGTACCGACAATCAGATCAAGACGTTTATTCCGCAGCCGCGTATCCAGTTCAACTGGGACGTCAACAACCAACACCGCGACTTCGTCCGGTTTGGTGCCGGGGTGTTTGCGTCGGACATCAACAACTACATGCTGATTAACAACCTGACCTTCGACGGGAAGCATTTCGCGACTGTCGACGTGCGGGGCGCTAACGTACCAACGCCTGATTTTGCCGCGTACCGGAGCAACTACGCCAGCATCCCAACCTTGGCGCAGTTTCAGGTGCCCACGATCAACATGACCGGGCCGAATGCCAAAGTACCGACGCTGTACAAAGCCAACGTGTCGTACTCGCGCTTCCTGACCGACCGGTTGAAAGTCGGTATCGCGGGCTATATGTCGCTGGGTCGTAACAACTATATGTACGTTGACCGGAACATGGTGGCTGATCCGTTCTTCCGGCTGGTTAACGAAGACAACCGGGGTGTGTACGTGCCGGCGTCAACGATCACGTCGAGTGGAGTTACCGACTGGCAGCAGGGCCGTATCAGCAATAAGCTGGGTCGGGTGCTGGAACTGAACAGCGAAGGACGTGTCAATCAGTTTGCGGCTGTAGTCGACGCTACCTGGCAGTATTTCCGCGATGGCGAAATTACGGCAAGCTATACCTGGAATAGCACGCGTGACAACGTGACCTACAATGGTAACGTGGCGAATACGGCAACGCTGGTACTGCCCGTGAAAGACGATCCGCGTAACCTGAGCAACATGACCTATTCCGACAACCACTTCCGTAACAAAGTGGTGTTCTACGGTACGCTGCCTTCGTTCTATGGAATTACGCTGGGTGTTCGTTATACCGGTATCGGTGGTACGCGCTACTCGCTGCTATCGGGTGGTAACACCAACGGCGACTTCGTTGGAACCAATGACCTCGCCTTTGTATTTGATCGCAACAACACGGAGGTGCCCGCCAACGTCCGCACGGGACTGCAGACGCTGCTCGGCAATCCTGATGCTAGCCAAAGCCTGAAAAACTACATTGAGGCTTACTCCGGCCGAATTGCTGAACGGAACGGTGGTATCAACGGATTCTTTGGGGTTATCGACATTCGGGCGCTGAAACGGTTCCGCATCTATAAGAACCATGCGATTGAAGTATCGGCCGATGTTTTCAACTTTGCCAACCTGCTAAATCGGAACCGGGGAACCAACCGGTCATTGGGTTCGCAGTCACTGTATGCGCTGGGTGTAGCGGCTAGTGGTGGTAACAACGCTATACCTGGTTTCTCGCAGGATACGCAGCGTTTCAACTACCGGGTAAACAACTCGGGGGCTGTAATTCCATCGGGTGACCCATTCCAGATTCAGTTGGGTGCCCGGTATAGTTTCTAATAAATTGCTGAGCTAGCATCCTGCTGTCGTTTGTGAGGCTGGTTCTTCATCCGAACGATGGCAGGATGCTAGCCTAAACAGGACAAAACAATTTGCGTCTGATGAAAAAAATGATTCTTGCCTTGCTGGTTATCAGCACTCAACCGCTGCTTGCGCAGACGAAACTTAACCGGCAGGGGCACCGTGGCACGCGTGGGCTGATGCCGGAAAATACGATTCAGGCCATGAAAAAGGCGCTGGACATTGGCGTCGAAACGCTGGAACTGGACGTTGTCATCTCAAAAGACAAGCAGGTTGTCGTATCGCACGATCCGTACATGACGGCGGAGATCACCAACAAACCCGACGGTACGCCTGTAACGGCAGCGGAGCAAAAAGACATCAAACTGTACCAGTTGACCTACGACCAGATCAGGAAGTACGACGTTGGTAGCCGTAAGCATCCGCAGTTTCCGGAACAGCAGAACTTTCGTACTTACAAGCCACTGCTGACGGAGTTGATCGATTCGGTCGAAGCTTACGTGAAGGCGAAAAAACTACCGAAGCCTAATTATAACATCGAAATCAAGATGAGCCCGTTGCCAGACAGCGTATATAATCCCGGTCCGGCGGAGTTTGTCCAGCTGGTGATGCCGATCTGTCAGAAGAAGCTTCCCGTTAGTCGCTACAACATTCAGTCGTTCGACGCCCGGCCGCTGCAACTCATTCACCAGCAGTATCCGAAGGTGACGCTGGCTTACTTGACAGCTAATCAGAAAACGGTGGCCGACAACCTAACGACGCTGGGTTTTACGCCTGCGATCTACAGTCCCTATTACAAGATGGTTACCGACGAAACGGTAAAATTTTGCCACGAGAAAGGCATGAAGATTATCCCGTGGACGGTAAACACGAAGCCGGAAATTGATAGTATGGTGAAGCTGGGCGTTGACGGGATCATTACCGACTATCCAAATCTGTTTTAACAAACACCTACCTTATTCTGTATCATCCGTCCGGCAGTCCTGCGACTAGCCGGACGTTTTTGTTTGGTGCCACTCAGAAGAATAATAGACAGGGTCGTAACCGGCGGTGTTGACAGGTGGTTACTATGACCAGATGCTGCCTGGCTGTGAGTTATCATGTAAGCCAGCGGTGATTTGATTCAACCACTCTTATAACGTTATGACGTATTCTTTTTGGAAGCAGGCGGCTGCGGCTGGTCTGCTAGTCGCGTCAGTGCTGACCGCATCGGCACAAAGCGCAAAACTTGAACCCGTTTTTAAAGACGATACCTACCAGCTAACGGGTGTAGCCGTGTCGAAGACAGGTCGGATGTTTATTAATTATCCGTATTGGACCGACACGTATAAGTATGCGTTGGTTGAAGTAATGAAAGATGGCTCGAAGAAGCCCTATCCCGATGAAAGTTGGAATAGCTGGAAAATGGGTCAGGACCCTACCAACAAGTGGGTGTGTGTGCAGTCAGAATACGTCGACGATAAAGATCGGCTGTGGGTAATCGATCCGGCCAGTCCGAAGCAGGCGGGCGTTTATCGGGATGCACACAAGTTGGTTTGTTTCGATCTGGCGACAAATAAGGTTATTAAGAGCTATTCGTTCAAAGGTATCGTCGGGCCGCTGAGCTACCTCAACGACATACGGGTCGACACGAAGCGTGAAATCGTGTATATCACCGAGTCGCAACAGGGTGGTATTGCCATGGTCGATATCAAAAGCGGTAAAATCCGAATGGCGCTGCAAGGCGACCCGTCGGTGAAAGCCGATCCGAACTTCAAGTTTATCATCGACGGCCGGTTACTGCGCGACGATAAAGGCCCCGTTGTCTTCAACTCCGACGGTCTGGCTCTGACCCCCGACGGCAACATGCTGTACTATAAACCCCTGTCGGACGACAAGCTGTACCGTATCGAAACGAAGTACCTGCTTGATGAGAAAATTGGCGATAAAGACCTGGCGGCTAAAGTCGACACACTGGGCCGGTACACCACTACCGACGGTATGGCGATGGATAGCAAAAGCCGGCTTTATCTGGGCGATATCCTCAACTATACGATGCTCCGGCTGGACGCAGGTGCTGGTACAAAAGCTCCGCTTAAACGTGAGACACTGGTGGCCGACAAAACCCTGTTGCAGTGGCCCGATAGCTACGCGATTTACAACGGTTACCTGTACATCACGACGTCGCAGATTGACCATATGGCCAAGAATAACGGCGGCAAG
>JAKONH010000455.1 GCA_022702045.1 Spirosomataceae bacterium | reverse complement strand
GCAATATATGAATACTGATCCATGACGGTGGCGCGTCGTTGTTTTGATCGGCAAAGGTAGCGTATCGTTCAGATACTTAACCGCAAAATTTATGGATTTTATCCTATACTGCACCGCTGTCGACGCGTCTGTAGGCATAACCCGATCCTGCGCCGTTTAGTTGACTTTCCATTGGTCTATACACAGTATCGTCAGGGGCGGCTTCGCAGAGCATCAGTTGAGCATTAGTTGCGTATTTCCTGGCAAAGCTCAATCAGGACGCCATTGGTCGTTTTGGGGTGTAAAAAGCAAACCAGTTTGTTGTCGGCACCGGGTTTGGGCTGCTCATTGAGTAAGGTAAAGCCTTCACTTTTCAGTCGTTCCATTTCGGCCTGAATATCATCGACTTCAACGGCGATGTGGTGTACGCCCTCCCCGCGCTTTTCTAGAAAACGTGCAATTACACTGTCCGGGCTGGTCGCTTCCAGCAGTTCGAGCTTAGTCTGATTGACCCGAAAAAAAGACGTCGTTACCCCTTCCGATTCAATCGTTTCCTGCTTGTACGGGGGTACGTTCAACAGCCGGGTGTACAGCGCGTTGGCCAGCGCCAGATCACGGACAGCAATGCCGATGTGTTCGATGTTGGTAAGCATAGCGGGGTAAGAACTTTTCTGATTGAGGGTAAGTTAAGGAAGTAACGACTAATTCGCCGTCGGCAGACGCACAATCCACCATGGTTACGGTTTCAGAAATAGCAAAAGATAAGATTATTGAACTGCGCCAGAAAGAAGGCTATACCGATAATTATTCGATTCGGGTAGCTGTGCAGGGTGGCGGCTGTTCAGGACTGATGTACGACCTGCAGTTTGATACGGCGCAGCAGCCTACCGACCACGTCGTTGAAGACAAAGGCATCAAAATCATCGTCGACCGGAAGAGTCTATTGTATCTGGCAGGCACCGAACTCGACTTTTCCGACGGCCTCAACGGTAAAGGTTTCCAATTCAAGAATCCCAACGCGAGCCGTACCTGCGGCTGTGGTGAAAGCTTCGCCGTATAAATTTTTCTTTTGTCGTAGGCAGCATCCTGCTGTTTTACGATAAGAAAGCACCGTCCACAAACGGTGCTTTCGCTTTTATACGAGTCGATCTATTGGCAATGCTTATTGTTATACACCGATTTGGCCAGCGAATCGACACCCGCTATACCTTTTCCGGCTTTCACAATCTCCTCCAGCTTTACCCTGTCTACCTCGTACCAAGTACAGGTCATACCACTGTTTATATCCACTTCAACGCCTAAGCGTTGCTCGGTCTTGTGGTACCAGATTGCATGTCGGTTTCCCTGAGCTGGGTCGGCATCGTGGAACGAATAAATCACCCGATAGAAGTCATCGGAAGGCAATCGATTGAATCGGCCTGCTATATGGCTGAGGGTTGCGTTCTGTGCGTCGAATTTAGACTCGAACGTTCCCATCTCCCCATACCTATCCAACCCAAGCGGATTTGAGCTGTCGCACGAGAAACAACCTATCAGCAGAAAGGTAAGACTAGTTTTTGCGTTGAGTTTCATACTGTCTTTGTGAGATCACATAGTGTACCTGCTTAGTCCGGATATTCCCACCACAGCATGTTTTCGAAACGGTCGAACAGACGAAACCCGTTTTTTTCCAGTACCCGCTGCGACGCTACGTTCTCCACGTCGGTATCAGCCGTAACGCGCAGGACGTCCGGCTGCCGAAGCACCCATTCGACCAGGCCGGCGACCATTTCGGTCATGTAGCCCTGCCGCTGTCGGGCTGGGTATGTTCCGTAGCCAATTTCTACCGTACCGGTTTCGTCGGGCTCCCCCTTGAACTTTGCTTCGGCAACAATCTGCTGCCGTTCTTCATCAATCGCTACCCAAATCGTGTGATACAACGGATTGTAGCGGGGATCGAGCAGACGGGGAATAGTATAGGCACGAATGATGCTTAGCAACGGCTCCGTTACAACGCGGGGACCGGTTCTCAAATGCAGTACCTGCTCCAGCCGGTAACTGTCGGCGATATGGAGTCTCAGTTCAGGAAGCGTCAGCGGACGTAGCGTCAGGCGGGATGTACTTAACATGACCGTTGATTCACAAATCAATATTGACCTTCGCTAACACTCCACCCACCGTCGATTGTCAGTATCTGACCGGTAGTGAAGCGCGATTGATCGGACATGAAGTAGACCGCTGCGCCAGACAAATCGTTGGGATGGCCGATCCGTCCGCCGTCGAGAGGTTGTTTGGACGGAATAAATGCCATAATCTTATCGTCGTTGACGGCCC
Organism: Spirosomataceae bacterium; assembly: GCA_022702045.1. Taxonomy (GTDB): domain Bacteria; phylum Bacteroidota; class Bacteroidia; order Cytophagales; family Spirosomataceae; genus Spirosoma. Next base: position 21,344 of record JAKONH010000455.1, on the reverse strand, counting down.
GCTGCGACATCGGCGTTTCGACCAGCGACGGTACCAGCACGTTGACCCGAATGTTTTGACTGGCGTAGTACGACGCTACCGACCGCGAAAAGCCAATGACGGCTGACTTGGCGGCAGCATAGGCATGCGTCGCGAAATAAGCCGGCGACGGCGACTGCCCTAGCACCGAACCCATATTGAGAATGGTGCCGCCTGACTCCTGCGCCCGAAATGCCCGCACAGCCGCCTGATTCGACAGCATCATAGCCGTCAGGTTAGTGTTCATCGTATACTGCCAACCGTCGAGCGTCAGTTCGTGTAGCGGACCGTCGCCAAAACGCCGACCACTCCCGCCCGCAACGTGATACAGGCCGTCGAAGCCACCGAAAATCTGTTGACACAGGCCGATCGCTTTGGAAGCCGTTTGCGGATCAGCGGCATCACCCGACATCGCTAGCCCATTGCCATTCAGTTGCTGTTCGGCTTTTGCACCGTTCTCCGGGTTGCGACCAACGACCACGACCTGCGCGCCTTCGGCCACAAATGCCTGTGCCGCTGCCAGTCCCATACCCGTTGTACCGCCAATAACTACGATCTTTCTTTCTGTTAACCACATTTTATTTGCTCGCGCTGTTTGGGCTTTACCCGCAAGAAACGAAATTGCCTGTCTACTCCCAACAGGATTCGTATTCCTGGTAACCCTTTCCCGCATGCGCCCTAAGACTACCTGTTTTGCCTTTCTATTTGCTGCCAGTTCACTTTGTGCGCAGCCTGCGCCAACAATCAACTACGAAACCAGCGCCGTGCATCCGCTCATGGTGCAGTTCGAAGCAGACCGAGGTAGCCTGAACCGATTCTATGTTATCGAAAACTCGCCCGAACGCCGGGAGCGTTTTAAAAAGCTACGGGCCGATTATCTGGCTCAGCTACAGGCGTTGCCATTCGAGCAAATGAATACCGACGGCCGGGTCGACTACCTGCTGTTTCAACGGAACCTCCGCAACGACCTGGCCAAGCTGGACCAGGAGGAGCGGGAAATGCAGCAGATTCAGCCGTGGTTCCCGTTTGCCGGTACGCTCTATACGCTCGAAAAAGAGCGTCGGCGTGGGAAAGTGCTCGACGCCCGGCAGGTAGCCGCCGATCTGACCGCGTTGTCGGCGCAGGTCGAAGCAGCCCATCGGCAGGTCGAAAAGCTGGGGCCGATTGATCCGGCCGTTGCCCGTCGTGCCAACCGGACAGCGGTCGGTTTGAAAACGGCCCTCGAATCGGTGTTCAATTTTTACAATGAATACGATCCGCAGTTTACGTGGTGGGTACCACAGCCATTCCAGCGGGCCGACAGTTTGCTGGCCAATTATGCCGCCCTGTTTGGTCGACGGGCGAAGCGCAGTTCGGGGGCAAAGACCGACAGCAGTGGCATCGTGGGAACAGCCGTCGGACGTGACGAATTAGTACGGCAGCTTCAGTATGAACTTATTCCCTATTCGCCCGACGAGCTAATTCAGATTGCCAACCGCGAATTTGCCTGGTGCGACCGGGAATTGCTGAAGGCGTCGCGCGAGATGGGTTTCGGCGACAACTGGAAAGCCGCGCAGGAGAAGGTCAAAAACAGCTATGTCGCGCCCGGCCATCAGCCCGAACTGATTTTACGACTCTATAACGAGTCGATTGATTTTCTGAAGAAGAACGACCTCATTACCATTCCACCGGTGGCCGAAGAAACGTGGCGCATGAGCATGATGTCGCCCGAACGGCAGCGGGTTAACCCATTTTTTCTGGGTGGCGAAGAAATCATCATCTCCTACCCAACCGGCAGTATGAGCGAAGCCGACAAGCTGATGAGCATGCGCGGCAACAACCCGCATTTTTCGCGCTCGACGGTTCACCACGAATTGATTGCGGGCCATCATCTGGAGTTTTTTATGAACAACCGCTACAAGACTTACCGCAATTTCGACACGCCATTCTGGGTCGAAGGGTGGTCGCTGTACTGGGAAATGCTGCTGTGGGACAAGGGGTTTCCCCAGTCGCCTGAAGATCGCATCGGGATGCTGTTCTGGCGGATGCACCGCTGTGCCCGCATCATTTTCTCGCTCAACTACCACCTCGGGCAGTGGTCGCCCCAGCAATGCATCGACTTTCTGGTCGACCGAGTCGGCTTTGAACGCGCCAATGCTGAAGGGGAAGTGCGCCGGTCGTTTGTGGGTGGCTATCCACCGTTGTATCAGCTGGCGTACATGACGGGTGGCTTTCAATTTTACGCGTTGCAAAAAGAACTGGTCGGTAGTGGCAAGATGACCAACAAGCAGTTCCACGACACGGTCATGCGGATGAATGCGCTCCCCATCGAGATGATCCGCGCTATCCTGATCGATCAGCCGCTACGCCGTGACTTTAAAACTAACTGGCGATTTTACGCGCTGGACGGCGCTAAAAAATAAAACCCGGCAAAGTTGCCGGGCTTATTCAGTAGCACTCTATCAACACGTATGACCTTGCGGCCATAATCTCTAAAGGGTCATTCAGCACATACTGGTTAGCCATTTACGGCAATGGTGTGCGTCAGCGTATAGCCGCTAGAAACGCTGCCGGATACGCTCGCCAGTTCATTGGTGTAGCCGTCGCCAAACACGTTATCTTTCTCATTCAGCGTATCCTGCGCTCCCTTGGTGTAGCCATACGACTGCCCCGTGGTATAAACCGTATTCGATGTGTCATACGGAAAGGCAATCTGCGTTACGAGCAACGACTTTCCTGATGTGTTATAAATGTGTACGTGGACGTGGGGGGCACGACCACCATACCAGCCGGGAAAAATTGATGTAAACGAGACTAGTCCGTTGGTATCAGTCGTTTGCCGCCCGCGCAGGAAATCGACGCTGGTATAATTTGTACTCTGCATACCGGATCCACCGTATTCTGAATAGTTACCATCTTTGTCACAGTGCCAGACATCGACCAGCGCCCCCGATAAGGCTGCGCAGCTAGCATTGGCGTTCTTGATAGTGATGTTCATCGTAAACGCTACGCCTGTCCGGTCGTCGCGGATGTCTTTACGGACGAAGTTGGCTGGCGACTTGGTCGGAAAAGGGCCTGCCGTTTCCGAGTTAGTAACCGTACAGTTGCTGGCCGAACTACCGTTTGTCGATCCGCCCGACGTAGTAGTTGATCCTGTCGATGTCGTCGACGTAGGCTCGATATCTGACTGACTACAGCTGCTGATGGCAACGATACCCAGCAGGCTACCAAATCCGCGTTTCAAAAAATCTTTCCGTTCCATATCTGACGTTCTCGTTCTGGATGTTCTTGTTTCTTACAGGATAACGCCCTATGTATCAACCTCCGTTGCTTCGCTGTCAGACTAAGCGGTCAATACTCTGAATGTGTCGGTAAACCCCGGAAACGCGCCTGTTGCCCTCATTGGTAAGCAATACGTCATCCCGACACAAAGCGTTGCAGTGACCGCTCGTCATTCAGTGCCTACAGTTGCAAAGGCCAACAGAACGCCTGCAAGACGTATTTTCGTAATCAGAATCGACTTTCATCTCCGACATGGCTACTTTCTTCGACATTCACACCATTCTGTTTACCGTCTGGGGGTACCCCATGAGTTACCTGGAGTTTTTCGGTGTCGTGTCTGGCGGGCTGGCTACCTGGCTGGCGGCCCGGGCCAATGTCTGGAGCTGGCCTGTCGGCGCGGGCAGTGTGACGCTGTTCTTTTTTCTGTTCTACCAGATTCAGCTTTACCCCGACATGTTTCTACAGGTCTTTTTCCTGATCACGAATCTATATGGCTGGTGGCGCTGGACACACCCGACAGCCGGGGAAGCCGATAGTCAGAACGAGCTCCGCATCACCCGCCTGCTTGGTCGTCCATTATTCCTTACCTTGATGGGTGGGCTAGTCGCTACGCTGGGACTAGGGGCATTAGCGCAGAATCTACACCGGTTATTTCCAGTACTGTTCAGCCAGCCCAGTGCCTTCCCTTACCTCGACTCCTTTACAACCGTCATGAGCATTATCGGTACGTTCATGATGATTCACAAGAAGCTGGAATGCTGGTGGGTCTGGCTGGTCATTGACCTGATCAGTACATACATCTACTTTGTAAAAGGGGTAAAACTGGTCGGTGTCGAATACGCCGTTTTTTGCCTGATTGCGTTCCAGGGAGCCTGGCACTGGACCCGGGAATACCGATCATACACAACGAATCACCAGCCGGCTCAGGCATAGGTAGTATAGCCTGTTCTGTCGACTAAACTGACTTATCGACTTCTTAGTCAGCCCTTTATTTCAGTGCGTATCCCGCTGGTTCATTTGGCTATTCGAGTATGAACGTATCGACATTGTTTATAACTATTATAAGAATTTTATAGTCTAACCTATTGACAGCTATGAACTTATCTTTTAAGTAATATAATTTTACGAGAAAACCAAACGAAAAACCGCTTATGGCAGTTGCCAAACAATTTCTAAAAAGTAAGCCTGTTGCCAAAGTAACGTTCGAATTGCCAGCTGCGGCTGTCAATGGTGCCAAGACGGTGGTTGTCGCCGGCGAATTCAACAACTGGGACGTAACGGCTCAGTTATTGAAGAAGCAAAAAGACGGTTCGTACAAGACGACGGTTGAGCTGCCCGTTGGTGGCGAGTACCAGTACCGGTACATCCTCGACGGTACGAAATGGGAAAACGACTGGGCTGCCGATAAGTATGTAGCCAGCGGTGTTTCAGGAGAAGAAAATTCAGTAGTCGTTCTGTAAGAAAAACCATAAAAAAAGGGCGGATAAACTACATCGTTTATCCGCCCTTTTTTGTTTACTCACTCTTAGGAAAGGCTTAGTTGAACGCACTTACTACCAGCGCAGTTCGTCAATCTCGAACCAACGATACGAACATACTACAAAACTATAAGCAAGAATTTACTGACACCTTATATAGAGCTGTTACATAACTAGTGCTGTGTAATAGCTCCACAAATTGAAAAAGAGAAAGCTTCGACCTAAGAAAAATTCACTGCTTTTAGCCTTCAACGAAGTGCTATCAGGCCTGCATTTGTTTCTGCAAATCCACGGCTATCTAAATAGAAGCTTCGCCAATGAGGTTCGAAATCTACATGCAGCCATTCACAACCGGCTGCTTGAGTTTGTCTACGAACTACTTCGACAGTTTCAATACCTACACCTTGCCGACGCCATGATTGAGCTACTAGCACATCGACTAGAAAAGCATGGACACCCCCATACCAAGCTACATTGGCAAACCCAGCAAGCCGATCATTTGATCGGGCACATACCTAAGCTGTAGCGATTAACTTGACCCCACCAGTCATCAATCAAAACGGCATGATCGAATCCTTCTGCATGAAGTCGGTTTACTTCCTCATTGTTGAAAGAATCACGCCAAGTTAGTTGAGGCCAAGTAAGGTGTTCAAGAGGATTACCCTGCATTTTTGTCTTTGAGTTATTACTATTGGAAAGCTATCATAGTCTCCCAATCTAGTTATATAAGTAAGGTTTATAGCGTTACATCAATCGAAATTGCTTATCTAATTCTTTGGCTGACTCAACACAGCGTGCTAGTATATTCTCAAAATTACTACCTACTAGTTCAATTACTGAGCCATAATCTGCTTTTAGACTCACTTTGTAAACTTCTTTATAACTTAATATCCAACCGTCTGGCACTTCTTTTGTGCCTTTCATTGATTTCGTATAATCAGTGTCGTGTTAAAAAAAAATAGAGTGATCAATTCGCCGACCACTCTATTTTTCCAATTTTCTAGTGCGGCCTTACACTGCAAAACTATCAGACTCGACGTAGGCGTTGATGACGGCGGTTTCACCGTCTTTGCCGGGCATTGAGTTGCCGTGTTCCATGCCGAAGATGAAGTCTTTATTCTCGGCTTTGGCGCGCTTGTATATGTGCTGCAGTACTTTCTTATAGTTTATTTCGCCGGTTGTTGGCTCCTTCCGGCCAGGGTTGTCGCCGATCTGGAAATACGCAATTTCAGACCAGGTCCAGTCGATGTTCGGGAGAACGTTGCCTTCGTTTTTCTGCATGTGGTAGATATCATACAGAATTTTGCACGATGGACTGTTAACGCCCCGGCAGATTTCGTACGTCTGATCGGAGGTACGCAGAAACAGGTTAGGCGTATCGCTTAACGGTTCCAGCACCATGGTCACGCCAGCGGGTTCCAGGATTTCGGCACCCCGACGCAGCGCATCGATCACATTACCCGTCTGTACACCAATTGGTAGTCGCCGTTCGAAATCACCCGGTACTACCGTCGTCCATTTGGCGTTGACGCGTTTCGCCGTTTCAACCGCTTTCCGACATCCATTCAGAAAAATATCGACGTATTCAGGTTTTCCGGCCGCCAGCGTATTAGCCCCGTTGCCGCCCTTATCGAGTACGAAAACGCCCATCGTGATGCCAAGCCGGGCCATTTCCTTGCCCATCTTTTCCTGCTGGGCCACGTCGCGCCCCATCATGCCATTGTCTTCAAAGGCCGTGAAGCCCATGTCAGCCATGAATTTCAACTGATCGATCGGGTCTTTACCGACCGTATTTTCAAACATGCCTATGTGCGGAGCGTATTTGAGTTTAAAACTATGCTTCGCCAACAAAGCCGGTTGCGAATGCCAGTTTTCGGCCAGGGCTACGCCCGTACTGACCAATGCGGTGCTTGCCAAACCGGCCGTCGTTTTCACAAAGTTGCGTCGTTTCATTTTCTGAACTGTGATTCTTTTGATTTATATGATTGCGCTGATTTGGCTAAACTTTGATTTATATGATTAGTATGATGGAGTGTGATTTTCTTCTGACAGAATCAGCGCAATCAAACCAATCAGACAAATCATAGTTCAGACAACCTTGAACTGTGATTCGCCTGATTACTTTGATAGAGTATGATTTACAGAAAGAATCAACGTACGTCAGCGTAATCAAAAAAATCACAGTTCAAGACATCAGCGGTTACGTTTCAGTGTGCTTAGATAGTCGACCAAGTCGACGAGTTCCTGTGTGCTCATGCTTTCCTGCAGGCCCGACGGCATCATTGACGTTTCGGTCGTTTTCATCGATTTGACGTCCGACATTTTGTAATTCTGTACCACCCCACCGGGGAATTTCATTTGCAGGTCGGTTTCGGTTTTGCTTGAAATGATACCCGTCAGCATTGTACCATCTTTGAGTTTGACTTCTGATGTTTCGTAACCAAAGCTGATTCCTGCATCGGGATGCAGAATGGCCAGGTATTCACCTTCTTTCGACAGTTTTGAGCCGATCTCCGACAGTTTCGGGCCGAAATCCATGCCTTCGCCGTTAACCTGATGACAGATTGCGCAGTTGGTTTTGAATACCGTTAGGCCGCGCGCGGCATCGCCGTTCATAGTCATCAGTTCCGCAACACCAGGTAGTTTCTTACCCGCACTCGTCTGGCTACCGTCTAGGTAACTGGCAGCCTGAATACGGATGTTTTTGCGCCAGTCGCCACTGACACCCTGCGCAGCCGCTTTTTTGTAGTCGCCCTTGATATCCCCCGCTTTGAGCAGCGCGATGACCATATCGGCCCCGTCCATACTGCCGCCCAGCGAGCGGGTGGCGTTCATCCGCAGATTGGTCGGACGTTTCTCATCCAGTGCTACTGTTTTCAAAATCGCTACGGATTCTTTGCTACCCACATTCCGCAGCGCCGTTACCATGTGCATGGCCTCATCGGCATTACTACCGTCGATCGTTGCCCAGATCAGGTCACTGCCTTTCTGCCGCAGCAGCTGGCGAGCCGCGTCACGACCCATGCCTACGTCGTACTTAGCCAGTGCCAGCTTTTGCAGCCGCTCTTTTTCCGACGTGGGTTCGTACCGACTGACCAGTTCGATGTACTCGGGTTTACCGTAACTCTGATCGAGCAGTTGTGCCAGCGCCTGTTGCGTAGCCGGATTCTTCCGCACAAAATCGGGGTCGAGGTGGCGCAGGACCAGCCGAGACACCTCCGTCGAACCACTATTCTCGTTCAGGATGTTCAGCAGCGCGGTTGATTTTTCAGTAGCACCGGGGTTGAAATCGAACGCCCGGAAATAGCGCAGGCGTGTATTCATGTCGGTACGGGAGTCGCCTGCCAGCTTAGCTAGCATCGGTACCGACTCTTTGGTACGGGACCGCCAAACGATGTCACGCCCAGCAGCCGAAGCCGTCGGATCGTTCGCCTGTTGCGTCAACCACGCCGTGTAGTAGCGGTCCCAGTTGCCGTCGGCGCCGATACCCAATGCTTCCAGATACCAGCGGTCAGCCCCGTCGTGTTTACTGGCCAGCTGCGCCCAAAGCGCCGGTGCCTCGGCGTTTTTGCTCCCCCGCAGCGCAATGGCACAGTCGCGCCTTACCTGTTGGTTCGTATCGTTGACCAATTGTTTTACAGCCGCAATCGTCGCGTCGGCCCCTAGCTGACGCGACGCCCGAAGTGCCGTAATGCGCAGGTCGGGGTTGCTGTTTTTCAGGGCAGCCATTACATATTTTAGTCCGTTTTCCCCCTTGCTCAACACCCACAGCGCCCGTGCCTGCATACGCGGGTTTGGGTTGCTTTTGTACATAGCGACTAAGGCTTTCTCTGCCTTTTTACCCATACCATGCAGCGTTTGCCAGGCGGCATACCGCACATCCATGTTTGGGCTTTGCAGCGCATCGGCGGCCCCTTCAACAGTTGCCAGATCAAGTTTGGGAATCGTGTACTGCGAATTAGGCGGAGCTACCCGGTACACGCGCCCTTTGCTTTGGTCGCCTGCCTGATGACCACCTACACCGGGATCGTACCAGTCGGCAACAATGAGCGAGCCATCAGGTGCTACGCATACGTCGGCCGGACGGAACCACTGATCGCGGGCCCCTTCCAGAATGTTGACAATACTGGCTTTATACCCCGCGCCATCGTTCTGCACCGTATACGACCGGACTACATTTGGCCCGGCATCGCAGTGAATAAGCTGGTTTTGAAAGACCGATGGCAGCAGTTTTCCTTCGTACACGAGGATACCCGTCGGCGAACCTGCGCCGGTTTGTAGCAGGTTGGGTACCGAACCAGGATCATTCAGGTGCCAGTGCCGCTGAAACGTTTCTTTTTCCAGGTTTTCGCGATTGGCCTGCCAGCCCGCGCCCGTCATCTCGTCGGTATAGCCGTAATTGCCGTACTCCATGACGTAGTTGATGCGCGTGCTTTTGTTGCCATCATCGTCATTGTCCGACTGCCAGAGAGTACCATATGAATCGACCGCTACTTCGTAGTTGTTACGAAAATTCTGCCCGAGCAACTCGACGTTTTTCCCACCGGGATCGCAGCGGAACACCAGCCCCTGCCGGAAATTGTTCGTATTGATGGGTTTACCTGTGGCGATGTCGACGACCGGCTTATTGTCTTTATCCAGCAGTTGGCCGCCTTCATTACCAAAGTTGAAGTACCATTTCCCGTCGGGCCCAGCGACAAAGGTGTGCATACCGTGGTCGTGCTGTACCCCGCCAATGCCCGTAAATAGTAGCTCCTTTCGATCCGCCTTGTCATCACCGTTGTCGTCTGTCAATAACCAGACGTTGGGGCTGTCAGAGACAATGACCTGATTACCCTGCACCCAGATACCCAGTGGCGATTCGATAGCCGGGTCTTGAAAAAAGACTTTACTATTATCGGCTTTTCCGTCGTGGTTTTCGTCGTCGAGGATGACGATGCGATCGCCTTCGGGACGGGTTGGATTACCATTGATACCGGGCCGGTAATTATACGCTTCGCAAACCCAGACACGTCCTTTCGCATCGACGTCGATGTTGGTCGGGTTGATCAGCATGGGTTCGGCGGCAAACAGCGTCGCTTCCAGCCCCGGTGCTACGTTCAGGCTACCAACGGCATACTTTGGATCGTGTTTGTCATCGTCGGTCAGGCTGGCGAACAACCGGTTGAGGTAGTCGTTCGACGCCAGGCTGAGGTTTCGGTTCTGATAGGCGCCGATCAGCAGGCTCCCCGCCAGTAACCCAGCCACTGATACCCGCAACACGTTCATTATCATGTAGTTCACATTGTGTTTATTCGTAAAGACGCGGTCACCGGGGCGCGGCCCGGCGGCCGCGTCTTTACATAGCTAAATATTCCGTCTCTTCATTTCCTTCACGGCGAAGTCGGCTGCGCGGGCAGTCATCGCCATATAGGTCAGCGATGGGTTTACGCAGGAGGCCGACGTCATAAAGGCACCATCTGTTACAAATACGTTCTTCACGCCGTGCACCTGATTGTTGCCGTTCAGTACCGACGTCTTCGGATCGCGACCCATTCGGGCTGTGCCCATCTCGTGGATGGCCATGCCCGGATATGAGCCATTGTCGTAGCCTTTTACGTTCTTCAGACCGGACCGTTCAAGCATCTCGACTGCGTCGTTCTGCATGTCTTTCCGCATCTTCTTCTCGTTGTCTTTAAATTCGGCGTCGAACACGACAACGGGCATCCCCCACTTGTCTTTTGTGGTTTTGTCGAGGTACATACGGTTTTCGTGGTACGGCAACGTTTCGCCGAAACCACTCAGGCCCATCGTCCACGGACCAGGCTTAGTCATATCTTCCTTGTAGTCGGCTCCGAAGCTCAGCTCGGCAATCTCGCGCTGCCAGTTTTGCCGGCTCCCACTGCCCTGATACCCAAAGCCACGCAGGTAGTCGCGTTTGTCGCTGCCGATATTACGGTAACGTGGTACGTAGATGCCGTTGGCCCGCCGACCCACGTAGTATTTGTCAAGATCGCCTTCCCAAACACCCGATGCACCGGTACGGAAGTGGTGGTCCATCAGGTTATGACCCAGTTCACCCGAATCGTTGCCGAAACCGTTTGGGAAACGGTTGGACGTCGAGTTGAGCAGGATAGCCGTCGAGCCAAGGGCACTACCGCAAACGAAAATGACTTTGGCCTGATACTGCCGTTCCTGCAGAGTTTTGGCGTCGATGACGCGCACACCCGTTGCCCGCTTCTGATTTTCATCGTACAGAATATTCGTCACGACCGAGTCCGGACGCAACGTCAGCCGGCCCGTTTTTCCGGCATAGGGCAGTGTACACGACTGCGTGCTGAAGTAAGCACCGTAGGGACAACCCATGGCGCAGCGGTTACGGTACTGACACGGGGCACGACCGATGCCTGTCTGGGCTTCCGTCGCTTTCGACAGGTTGGCCACCCGGCCAATCGTCATAGTGCGTCCCGGAAATTCCTTTTCAATACGCTTCCGCACTTCTTTCTCTACGCAGTACATTTCCATCGGTGGTAGAAAGTCACTGTCGGGCAGTTGTGGCAGGTTAAGTTTTTCCCCCGAAATACCAACCACTTTCTCAACGTACGAGTACCAGGGCGCGACGTCTTTGTATCGAACCGGCCAGTCGACAGCGATGCCATCTTTCAGGTTTCCTTCGAAGTCAATGTCGCTGAGCCGGTACGACTGCCGCCCCCACATGATCGATTTCCCCCCGACGATATTCGGCCGGTACCAGTCGAACCGTTTCTCCTCCTTGTAGAGCGAGTCGGTATCTTTCATCCAGTACGTTTCAGTATTTTCGTTGTACGGGTAGTCGCGCATCAGCTTCGGATGCGTTTCCTTCTGCTCCATCGTCAGCCGCCCGTTGTATTTCAGTTCCCAGGGATCTTTGGTAGCATTTGGATAGCCCGTAACGTGTTCGAGTTGATGACCCTTTTCAAGCATCAGCACGCGTAAGCCTTTTTCGGTCAGCTCTTTGGCTGCCCACCCGCCAGACACCCCGGAGCCAATCACAATGGCATCGTAAGTCATTTCCTTGGCGGCATCTATATTCAGATTCATAAGTTGTACAGTTGACGAGTGATTACAGTGCCCACGTTTTCTGACCGGGTTCCAGTGGTTTACAGCCATCGAACTGACCGGGAACGGGGAGATAGGCCAGTGCTTTTGTCGCACCGATTTCGGAGGTAAAGTAGCCCAGCGTCGTCAGTTCTTTCATGCGCAGGAAAAAGGGTTTATCGGCGGTGGTCGTTTGTTTCACCATCTCGATTTTCTGCGCCTTGTCGAGGTTCATAAACCCGTTGCCGAACTTGGTTTTGCTATCGGCATCAAGTTTGGACAGACCGCCGTAAAACGCTTCCTGATCGGCTTTCGGATAACAGTCGCGCATGACACGGACAATGAATTTCTCGGCACCGGCAGCTTTCGCACCCGGCGTACCGGTCGTCGGAATAATTACGTCGGCGACTTCAGCCAGCAACGCTTCCTGTTCGGGCGTAACCGCCAGACCAGGCGTCGTATTGAGCACTTTCCCCATAGCGCCGGCTATGCTGGGAGCCGCCAGTGCACCGCCCAGTAACAAGGCCACGTGCTGTATTGCTTCTCTGCGTTTCATCAAAAGCGGTTTTAGCAATTGGTTAATCGTTTTTCGCGTGTCGCTCAGGCGTTTACTTGCTTAGTGGCCTCGACTGCGAACGAAAAACGGCAAATACTACTTAAAGACAACGTTCGGTAGTTTATCCCCTACGTTCATCAAAAAATATACGCTGGTCGACCGGCATCTGCTTATTATATGCATGACTTACCCCTTTTTGTGGGGCTACTGGCACTTGTCACGGCCCTGGCTGCGGCAGCCGAACGAATCCGCATTGCAACGCCGATTCTGCTGGTACTGGCGGGTATTGCGATCAGTCTGATACCAGGTCTGCCCAACATCGCGCTAAGTCCGGAGGTCGTTATTCTGCTGTTTCTGCCCCCGCTGATTTACTCGTCGGCCTGGAACATGTCGTGGCCTGACTTCAAGGCTAATTTCAACGCGATCTTTCTGCTGGCTTTCGGACTAGTCATTTTCACGACGGTGGGCGTGGCCTGGGTAGCGCACACGTTTATCCCCGGCTTCTCGTGGCCAATGGCCTTTGTAGTGGGGTCTACGGTATCGACGACCGACCCGATTGCCGGTACGGCTATCATTAAAAAGATGGGACTGCCACGACGGGTCGTCACAATTCTGGAAGGCGAAAGCCTGGTCAACGACGGGACGGGGCTAGTGGTGTACCGCTACGCCGTGCTGGCCGTCACGACGGGGCAATTTGTACTGATGAAAGCGGGTGGCGACTTTCTGCTAAGCGTATTGGAAGGAATTGCCATTGGCCTGGGGCTGGCCTGGGTTGTCAAACAGATACATAAATTAACGACAGGGACCCCGGTTGTCGAGACCACGCTGTCGTTTATCACTCCGTTCGCGGGCTACCTGCTGGCCGAGCAATGGCACGTATCGGGGGTACTGGCCGTGCTATCGTCGGGCTTGTATCTGACCCTGCGCTCATCGGAATACATGTCACGCCGGGGGCACCTGGAGACAATGGGTGTCTGGAACGTACTGACGTTTCTGCTGAATAGTATCGTCTTCGTACTGATGGGGTTGCAACTGCGGGAGATTCTTTTTTCCAGCACCACCCACTATTCATTCGGCTGGCTGATACTGTACGGTACCATCGTCAGTCTGGCGGTCATCATTACCCGGTTTATCTGGGTTTTTCTGGTGCACTACATGCCGCGCCTGATCCTGAGCCGGCAAAAAAACGGTCTGGTCCCGTCGCTCAAACTGGTTGTAGTCATCGCCTGGACAGGGATGCGTGGGGTGCTGTCGCTGGCAACAGCACTCGCTATACCGCTGACGCTGAGCAATGGGTCGCTGTTTCCGCAGCGAGACCTCATCATCTTTATCGTGTACTTCGTAATTTTCGTTACGCTCGTCTTGCAAGGACTGGCGCTACCGTACCTGATTCGTCTGCTGAACATCAAGCCCGATGTACGCGCTGAACAGAACGAGATCAAGCTGCGCATTCGACTGGCTTCACTGGCAATCGAGCATCTGGAAGCCGAGCACTCAATGAACAATGAAGTCTCGGACGAAGTCCTGAGCGTACTTAAGCACAAATACGAAACACGGATCAATCGGCTTTGGCTCAAGCAGGGTGGCCAGAAGCGAAAGCACATCAACGAATCCGAGCTACGCGAAACGCGCCGGATCCAATTAGAAATCATTCAGATTGAACGGGCTGAAGTAACCCGGCTTCGTCGCACGGGCGAACACGACGATGAGGTGCTTCGCTCCATCCTGTTTGAACTCGACCTGGAAGAAGGTCGGCTGGAGTTGGAAGAGGTGTAGCCCGGACCTCTAGGTCTGGAGGCCGTCAAGCCAACTTGCGTGACCGGCAACTTTGTTGGTCGCTATCGCGCCCTCCAGACCTAGAGGTCTGGGCTACAGTACGCCTACCGAAAAAAGAACCGCGATGGGGCGATTTCGGCGCGAACCGAATCGATCAGGGCACCACTCTCCTGATAGCGAATTACGTAGCCGGCCTGTGCGTAGCTAACCGGATTCTGGCTACCATAGAACATACCTGTGTTGGGATCGATACCGATGGCGCTGAACGACCGGTTCTGCACAGCCGTGCCCGGAACGCTGGTGTCGGTAATGGCAAAGCGATAGGTGCGGTTGTTGGTCGAGAAGTAGAAACTCCGACGGTCACGGCTGATAGCCATGCTTGTCGGGGTTGCATTCAGCGGCACGCGCTTCTCGACGGTCCGGGCACCGGCATTGTAGCAGATCATCGTCTGACCGACCAATACCCACAGTCTACCATTGGCATCAACGGCAATCGGTTCGGCTTCGCCCCCCATGTCAACTTTCTGAACAACTTCATCGGTATTGACATTGATAATAGCCAATGCAGTGCCACCGCTGTAACTGGCACTACCGACAAATACTTCACTACCGACGAGCACCATCCCCTCAGCCGCTTTCACGGCCGAAATTTTCTTTGTTACCGTCCCCGCATTTACGTCTACGACCGCCACATAACCGGGGTCTTTGTAAAACGTACCGGCGCTATAACTGCCCGACACGTCCCAGCAACTCACATAGGCTTTGTTGGGAGCGGCATACACGGCCCTACGTGGATTTTCAATGTCGGGAGTTTTCAGCGTTGCCCGGCTTTTGAACGAGCCATCTTCCCCGATTTCAACTTTATCCTGACTAGCCGCTGTATTATCGATCAGAATCAGGCTCTTACCATTAACATCCGCAATATCCTGAACGCCCCCACTAACTGTAAGCGTAGGATTGGCCGCGACAAAGATGTTGGTCTGCGCCGTGCTGCTACCCGTTGGGATGTACGTTACCGACCCGTTATTCTGCGAGAAATTTCCTTGGTTAGCGATATACACGCCTGACTCGTACGGCGATGGTTCCGGATCGGTGGTTTTACAGTTCCACAGGCCCAGCGTGAGTGCACTGGCAACAAGTCCGGTTGTAATGTGTTTGTTCATGGGTGATTGGCTGGTAAAGAAAAAAGAACATTGATGGCGACGCTCCGGCCCGGCATGGCGTTGCGTCGAACACTGATAAACAGCGCGTCGAACAGGTTATTGATTTTCCCCTGTACCCGGAAAGCAGCTTTGGCCACCCGTACCTGCGTTTCAGTCAGCAGGTTGGTCAGCAATACGCCCCGAAAATACTGCGTGTTGTCGGCGGTAATGTACCGACGCGAACTTGTTTGCATCTGCACCGATAGCCGCGACCGGCCCCGCTGCACCCAGGCGTTGAGCGTCCCGGTATGGACCGGCACGTAAGGCAACTGCTTGCCCAGCACGTCGCGGGCGTAGCTATCGTAGGCACGTTCCTGCGACGTGCGTGTCAGCGCGTACCCAAGTCGTAGCCCGGCCTGCCAGCCCGACTGTGTATAGGTGACTGTACTGGCCAGTTCGCCCCCCCGCGCCACAACCAGTTGCAGGTTTTCGACGTGGTAATCAGTCGCCGGGTTCCACAGCACCCAGTTATCGACACGATTGCGATAAGCGGTCAGGTCGGCAGTCAGGTTCAGCGTGGGTGTCAGCGCACTGGTTAGCGATAAACCACCTTCCAGATTGACACCCGATTCGGGTTTCAGATTCGGATCGCCCAGCTCAACCCAGTAGCGTTCGTTTAGCGTCGGTACCCGGTAGCTCCGCCCGACCGACGCTTTCGCCGTCAGGGTTGTCTGCGCGCGTTGCACCAGCTTGTATTCAGCACCCAGCGAAGGTGTCAGCGGTGGATCGAAGCGGGTAACAAACGCCTGCCGGATATTGGCCGATACCAGCCAACGTTCTGTTTGCAGGCGAAGCAGTGCGTACACATCCTGTCGGTTTTCAGTAATCAGTTGCCCGCCATAACCGTCTGTCCGGGTGCGGTAGTGTGACCATTCCCCGCCCGTCCGCAGGTTTATCATAGCCCCGTTCAGACCAGGCCATAGCCGAAACTCGCGCTCCACACGGCCGATAAACCTGTCGGTTTCAGTGTGATCTGGTCTAGTGAAATCACTTTTAGCGTAGTCCATCAGGTCACGAATCCAGCCCAGCCGCACCGTCATGGCTCCAGCGGCATAAGTCGTCAGCAGCCTTGACGACTGTGTGCGGGTTCGTTCCCGTGCGATGGTATCCTGCGGACTCAGAATCAAATCGTTGGCTGTCAGCCAGGCGTTGATCGATAATTGCCGGCCGTTCCGATGCCGCACGTACAGATCCTGCACCAGGCCCCGCTGCGCCGTCGTTGCCTGATCGACGAAGTAATTGCGAAATTCGCGGTACGGGTAGTCATTGTTTAGCTGACTACGGTAGAGATATGTCCGACCCGACACCTGCCAGGTTGCCCCCGGCGCACTGCCGTAGCGAAGGCCCAACTGCGTCTGATTGTTGCGAAACGAAGCCACTTGCTGCCCCACCGTCACACCCAGTCGTGTCTGCCAGTCGGCCTGACTACCCAGCAGAATGCTACCGCCCACGGCATCCGAGCCAATAGCACTAGCCCCCGCCCCATACTGCACAGCCAGTTTATCGAATCCCGCCACCGGAACGGTTGAGAAATCAGTTTGACCGAGATTAGGCTGGTTGATGTTGATACCATTCCAGAGTACCGCCGTGTGGTTAGCCGACGTACCGCGAAAGGCCACCGTGACGAGCTGACCAGGCCCGTAACTTTTAAACGCCAATGGCGTATTGTTGGTCAATAGGTCGGTAATGGCATTGAATCGGAACTGAAGCAACGTCGTCGAGTCGATCCGTTGTAGTTTTTGCCCCGCCAGAAACCGCTCGGGCGCGATGGCCCGCACGGTTACCGCCGACAACGACACAGCGGAGTCGGATACGGACGTAGTCGTTTGAGCCAGCGTATCAACAGGCCAGCCTGCGAGTAGCGAAAGCCCAACAGTTCCCCAAAACCTCCCGTGGGTTTTCACAATCTGATTTAGTTCTCGTGCGTGTTTGCGTCAGCACGCGACCGGGCCGTTTCCTCCGAACGATTCGGCAGCGGATGGTCATCGGCAGGTCTCCTGGCTCGTCGTCCCGATTCGGACCTTCCCGCCCGCAGGCAGTGGTCATGTAGTGTGAACCGGGTTAATACAGACTTACAGTTGCGGGGACAGCGTCGGTTCTTCACCGACTTCCCTTTTAAGCCGTGAAAGTCGCCACGAAGCGACATCAGGCACCGATAACTCAGGACAAAGGTACAGGAATCGCACAAAAAAACAGCCCCGATTGCTCGAGGCTGCACGATTGAACAGGTGGAATAGTAACGGAAAGACTACCTCGTTACCTGGTAAAGTAGGGGCGGATACCCATTACCTACCAACTGGTCAAACGTATGTAGCTACCTTAGTCCGTCCTATGTATATTGATTGAACGGTATAAATGGATTCGTGAACGGTAACCTGATGGTTACAAAAGCCTCTTTAAAAGCCTTCTGCCTTGATTTCCTTCTCTGTAATAGTCCCGTATTTTTTTAGCTTATCCCGAATATCGTCAGCTTTGCCAATGAGAACGAACTGTAGATTTTTGGCCGGAAAGTACGTATCGATGATCTGTCGTGTCCGTGCTACGGTCAAGCCGTCGACGTTCTTCTGAAAATTGTTGATAAACGATTCGCCGTAGCCCATACTGAACATATCCGTCAGCAGGTTAGCCAGCGCCGACGCGGATTCATACCGGGGCGGAAAATCAGCTTTGACGTAGTTCTTGGCCGATGTCAGCGTCTTCTCGTCGATACCGGTACGGTGCAGGCTGTCGAGCACGTGCACGGCCAAATCGATGGCGGGAATCGTGCTGCTGTTTTTGGTAAACGTCGATACGACGAACGTTCCGCTATTCCGATACGTCGAAAACCGGCTGCTGGCACCGTAAGTCAGGCCTGAGTTTACCCGCAGCGCATCGTTGAGCCACGACGTGAATCGCCCGCCCAAAATCGTGTTGACCACCGTGACGGGAATGAAATCGGGGTTACTCTGCTTGATGCCTTTTCCGCCAATGATGAACGTCGTTTCGCGGGCGTCGTCTTTGTTGACCAGTAACACACGCGGACCGCTAAACGCCAACGCCGGTTCTCCCAGCTTGGGGGTAGTGGCGACTGCCGTTTTCCAGCTGCTGAACAGATCGGTCACGCGCTTCTTCATGGCAGCCGTGTTGAAATCGCCCACGATGGCGATAGCCGCCCGATCGGTCGTGTAATTTTTCTGGTAGAATTGCCGAACGTCGTTCGCTGAAATCGCCGACACCGACGCGGGTGTACCCGAAATCGGGTTGGCATACGGGTTATCACCGTAGACGAACCGGCCGAAATACGAGCCAATTACCGACCGGGGACTTTCCTTCTGCTGCGTCAGCTGAAGCAGTAGCCGCTGCTTGTACTTGTCGAACTCAGTTTGGTTGAAGGTCGGTTTGGTCAGCACGTCCTGAATAATGTCGAACAGCAGATCCTGATCTTTGACGGCAAACGAAGCCGTTAGCCTAGCGACTTCCTTACCGCCGTACGTTTCGATATTGGCCCCAACGTATTCTGTTTTGGCTTCCAGTTGCTCTTTAGTGTAACGCGAACTGCCAAACAACAGGGCATCAGCGGTCATGTTGGCTAGCCCATAGCGCGTACCATCCTCAACAGCCCCTGCGTCGAATACAGTCGATATATTGATGAGGGGTACTTCATGCTGCTCCATCAGATAGACAGTCAGCCCATTCTTGAGGATAAACTTTTGAAACGGCGGCACTTTAAACGTTTGTGCCTGCACTAATCCCGCGATCAGCAGGGTCGTAACGAGTATGAGAATTTTCTTCATGTTGATCGATGGATGACCTCACCCCCGGCCCCTCTCCTGGTTTAGGAGAGGGGCCGGGGGTGAGGGAAAATCAATTCGCGCCGGCAACTTTTTTCGTTTCCGGCAATAGATAACCGACTGTGCGGTTACGCATGGTGAGATAGTTTTTAGCAACGCGCTGTACGTCTTCTTTGGTTACTTTTTCGTAAAGCGACGGCGCTTCGTAGAGCTTTTTGTAATCACCAAAATACAGTTCGTAGGTACCCAGTGAGTTGGCTTTGCCGTTGATGGTTTCCATGGTGTGGTAAAATTCCATCAGCTTCTGATTCTTTAGCTTCTGCAATTCGACGTCGGAAATCCCCCCTGTGACAATCTTTTCGATCTGATTCTCAACTGAGCGTTCAAGTTGCTCAGCCGATATGTTGCTCGCAGCAATCGCATAGATGGTGAACAGCGTGGGGTCGAGCGCAATTTCCATGTTGGACGATACACGCGACGCAATCGTGGAATCGAGCACCAGCGATTTGATCAGCCGCGACGAGTTACCCGAGCTTAGCACGCCACTCAACAGATCAAGCGCGTAGTAGTCGGGGTGGCTGGTAGCGGGGACGTGATACGCCAGCATGACATTGGGCGTGGCGATATCTTTGTAGGTCGTTACGCGCCGTTCGCCGTTCTGCGGTGGCTCGACCGTTCGCAGGCTATCGGGTAGTTTCTGAGCCGGAATCGATTCGATGTACTGTTTAGCCAGCTTCTCGACCTGCGCCGGTGTCACGTCACCGACAACCACAGCCACGGCGTTGTTGGGCGAATAGTAGGTCTTGAAATACCGTTCCAGGTCAGCCTGCGTCCACCGTTTGATGTCCGATTCAAACCCAATGACCGGAAACATGTACGGGTGCTCGGTGAAAGCCGTCGATTGTACAAGTTCGCCCAGCAGTCGGTAGTTCGAGTTTTCCAGCCCCGTACTCCGCTCCGATAGCACAACCCCACGCTCGCTCTCAACCATTTTCGGATCGATTGCCAGGTCACGGATACGGTCGGCTTCGAGGTCAAAGATCGTTTCCAGCGCTCCGCTCTGAAACCAGTCGGTATAGACGGTATTGTTTTCGGTGGTGTACGCGTTATTAGAGCCACCGTTGGCTTCCATCACCCGGTCGAACTGTTTCGGACCGTACTTTTTGGCGCCGTTGAACATCATGTGTTCGAAAAAGTGCGACAGTCCCGTAATACCATGCACCTCATTGCGCGAGCCGACCTTCCAGAAGGTATAAAAGTTGGCGTTGGGAATCGAATGGTCTTCCAGGACCATAAACTTCATGCCGTTTTTCAGCGTGAAGGTGTGTACGTCTTCCGGTTTGGGTTTGTTCTGCGCCAGCAAGGTCCCCGCCGACAGGCAGAGCCCGACCAGCAGCCCGGTGGGTTTTATCATAGCTTACAACGTTAATGAACCTTGTAAGCTACAAACAGCGCGGTGAAACGCCAATTCTCTTTTTTATTTGGTCGAAACAGGATACTGAGCGGCAAAATCGTGTTGATCTGTCATGAACCCAACTCCATCTACCCAACAGTCACTTTGGTCGTTGCGCGGCCAGCGCGCGCTTGTTACAGGGGGCACTAAAGGTATCGGCGAAGCCATCGTCCGGCAATTTTTTGATCTCGGCGCATCCGTTTTTATCGTTGCCCGCGACAACGATCTGCTGCAGCGTCAGCTAGCTGACTACCGGCAGCAGGGGCATACCGTCGATGGAGTGTCTGTCGATCTGGGTAAGCCCGACGCGGCCCGACGCATTATCGATGCCATAACGACAGCCTGGAACGGGCTGGATATTCTGGTCAACAACACGGGTACCAACATCCGAAAGCCCACCGTCGACTACAGCGCTGCCGAATACGAACACGTCCTGACCACCAACTTACGGTCGGCTTACGAACTCTGCCAGGCAGCTTATCCGCTGCTCAAAGCGTCGGGCAACGGTCGTATCATAATGGTTTCGTCAGTATCGGCGCTGACGCATACGAGCAGTGGATCGCTCTACGGCATGAGCAAAGCGGCTATGCTACAGCTTACCCGCAACCTATCTGTCGAGTGGGCTGCCGACGGTATCCGGGTCAACGCGGTAGCGCCCTGGTATATCAACACTCCCCTGGCGCAACCCGTCCTGACTAACCCCGACAAGCTGGCGGGCATCCTGAGTCGTACACCGATGAAGCGGGTCGGGGAAGCCGTCGAAGTAGCATCGGC
>JAKONH010000404.1 GCA_022702045.1 Spirosomataceae bacterium | reverse complement strand
CACCAGCGTATCTTACACAAAATACAGCAATGATTCAAAAGTATCACCTGAAACAAGCTGCCTATGTGCTGCTGGCAACGGCGGCTCTTTCGGCCTGTAAGTCAAAGCACCCAACGAGCGTACAGCCAGGCAAGAAAAGCACGGCGACCGGTATTGCTTACAACCAGAAAGATGGTTTCCAGGTAAAGAAATTCGCCGGTCAGAAGGCAGGCCCAAACCTCGTCTTTATTGAAGGCGGTCGGTTTACGATGGGCGCACTGGAAGAGGACGTGATGAATAGCCGCGACAACCGTGAGCGCACCGTTTCGATTCAGTCGTTCTACATGGATGAAACCGAGATGGCGAACGTCCACTACCTCGAATACCTGAACGCGATTACGCGTGACTCGTCGGAAGAGGTTGTCAGAGCTGCTCTTCCCGACACAACAGTATGGTCTAACCCACTGTCGTTCAACGACTCATACGTAACACAGTACCTTCGTTACCCGGCCTTCCGGTACTATCCGGTCGTTGGTGTATCGTGGGTTCAGGCTAGCGACTATGCCCGATGGCGGTCAGACGCGGTAAACAGCGAACTGGCAAAAGGTGGTGGTCCGAAGAAGAAAGGCGGTTTCTCGCTGAAGCGTAAGTCGAAGCAGGCGGAAGATCCTGCGTTGGCTGAAGCATCGGCTGCGCCGGCTGGCAAACCAAGCTTGGAAAGTGGTACTATCCTGCCTGACTACCGGCTACCAACAGAAGCCGAGTGGGAATACGCAGCGAAAGCCCTTATCGGTACGCAATACATGGACGAAAACCAGATTAATCAGCGGATCTATCCGTGGGATGGTTCTTCGGTACGGAATCCGAAGAAAGGTCGGAAGCAAGGACAAATGCTAGCTAACTTCAAACGCGGTCGTGGTGACTACGCCGGTATCGCCGGACGTTCAAACGACGGTGCCATCATTACCGCTGAAATCTACGCGTATCCCGCCAATGACTTTGGTCTGTACAATATGGCTGGTAATGTAAACGAGTGGGTATATGATGTATATCGCCCACTGTCGTATCAGGACGTAAGTGACCTCAACCCGATCCGTCGGAACGGTTACATGGATGAAGCGAAAAACTACGACGCAAAGAACAATCAGTCGCTTATTAACGACAAACTGCGCGTTTACAAGGGTGGTTCTTGGAACGATGTAGCCTATTGGTTGTCGCCGGGTACCCGTCGCTTCCTCGATCAGGATTCAGCTACGGCACTGATTGGTTTCCGTTGCGCTATGATCGGCGTAGGTCGTAATAAATAAGAGTGAGTCTTTTAATAAAAGGCGCTTCCCAAAGGAAGCGCCTTTTTTATTGCGTTACAGCTAGCGTTATCACACTGATCTCCCGACACCCCGCCCGGAGCAATTCAGCTGCACAGGCTTCAATTGTGGCGCCTGTAGTCAGTACATCGTCGACAATGGCGATATGCTTGTCTTTCACAGCTGCTATATCAGCCACGCCGAACACGGTTTCTACGTTCGCCCACCGCTCCAGCCGATTCTTTTTCGTTTGCGATGATTTAAATTCAGTTCTGATGAGCACATCAATACGCGCTGGAAGCTGCATCGTTTCGCTTAATCCCATGGCGAGTTGGTCAGCCTGATTATAGCCCCGCTGTCGGAGCCGCTGTTTGTGAAGCGGTACGCCCACGAGCATATCAATGTCGTTAGCTAGTGAACTATGCTCGTTTAGGATTGCCCCGTACCATCGGCCGAATCCTGTGGCAGCATCTTTGTTGCCCTCGTATTTTATCCGATGAATGGCTCGTTGCATAACACCGCCTTTCACGAAACGAGCATAAGAGGTCACGTAGCGTATGGGCACTTTTCCGGCAAACTTGTTGTGCGATTCGTTGTAGTCAGGCGATAGATGATCGTTTGTTTCCGGTAGCGCTATTCGGCATTTAGTACACAAAAACTGATCGGATTGATGTAGAGTTTGATCACACCCAACACACAATGTTGGAAACAGCAGATTAATCAGGTCAGTTAGTAGACTTTTCATAAACCGAAACCGGAAGACGCATCGTTACTTATGCGTAATTAATTGTAATTTAGGGAGTATATACTTTTTTGACGTGATAGATTCAGAAAAATCACATACCGAATCAGCTTGGGAAAACTTGCTCGATCAGCTACAACAGCTGCTTGGTAAACGTCCTGCTGATCTAAACGCAGTTCTCTTTTTAATTGGCGTTCAGGAATTGGGTAGGGGACCTATCCGATTTTCAAAAGAACAAAAACAGGACTTAATGCACATTGGCGTTTGCCGGGCGTTGAGCGAGTCCGACTATTATGAATTTACGGGTCAAGACAAGGATGGCTGGCCACACTGGACACTAATCAAACCGTTACCACACGGCGATTTACTGGCCCAGGAAGTGCTACTGAAAAACCATGTCATTACCTACTTTCAATCTGTGTTTGCCGCCTGACTTCCTTACCTACCCTTATGCAATCATCTGCAGCCTACTCAACGCTACTTGAGCGCATCGACGAATACAAACGGCGCTATTTCCAAAACCAGCTGGTCAAAGGAAGCTTGTTTTTCGTAGCCATGATGGGTACGGCTTACCTACTGATCAATACGGCTGAATTTGTCGGCCGTTTTAGTTCGGGCGGACGCGCTGTGCTTTTCTTTGGCTTTCTGGTCGCCGTAGTAATCGGCCTCTACCAATTCATCATTCGACCTTTACTGGGCCTTTACGGGTTGAGTAAACCGCTGTCGACGGATGAAGCTGCTCGACAAATCGGAACGTATTTTCCCGACATTTCGGATAAACTATTAAACACGCTCCAGCTCCAACGCATCAATTCAGAGCAAAGCGATTTACTTCGAGCCAGCCTCGATCAGCGGTCGCAGCAGTTGCTCATCAATCGATTTGCCAACGCGATAGAACTCAGTGGTAATCGTCAGTTTCTGAAATACGCTATTCCGCCATTAGCGCTTATTCTATTGTTACTACTGATCAAGCCCGATTTTCTAACGCAGTCATCCACACGGCTTGTCAATTACAATGAAGAGTTTGTTGAAGCAGCACCCTTCCAGTTCGTTGTGCGCAACAAGTCGATGAAGGGGTTTCGCAATGAAGATTTTCCGCTAACGGTAAGCCTGACAGGCAACGCTATTCCCGAATCAGTCTACCTTGTAACTGACGGAACAAGGCTGAAGCTGTCGCCAGCGGGATCGGATTACAAATACATATTCGATAACATACAGCGTAATCTGGAATTTCATCTTGAAGCAGCGGGGTTTAGATCAAAGACGTACACGGTATCGCTGATTGACAGACCCTCAATTTTAGCCTTTGATGTTCGGTTAACGTTTCCAGCTTATCTGAATAAACCAGCTGAGCAACTGGCTAATGCAGGCAATTTATTGATTCCGGAAGGCACCGTAGCAAACTGGTCGTTCGCAGCCGATCACACAGATTCGCTTATGCTCAAGTTCGACGCTGACCGTTCTCAAATTAAAGCCCAGCTAGCTGACGGGGATAAGTTCGTAGCGTCGAAACGCTTGTTGCAGAATACGCAATACGGCATTTCATTAGCCAACGCCAATGTCAACAAACCGTCGCTAGTCAACTACAATATTCAGGTTATTCCTGACCGCTATCCACAGATTTCAGTGAATCGGATCGAGGACTCCACCACGTACAATTACATTGCTCTATCGGGTCTGATCAATGACGATTACGGCTTTTCAAAACTTCGGCTGTCATACAATGTCGAGCGGGAGGGGAAGAAATCACCCGTATACACGAAAGACATTGCGTTTAATCGTACGACTACTTCTCAGAATTTTGTCTACAATTGGTCGCTCGATAGTCTACATCTCGGGCAACGTGATAAGCTGGAATACACGGTGATGGTGTGGGATAACGATGGTGTTCACGGACCGAAGTCTGCTAAGTCTACGCCATTTGTTTTCGCCATTCCGTCTAACGCTGATGTGCAGAAACAAGTCGATCAGTCGGCGGACAAGACTCAGGAAGACATCGACAAGGCATTAAGCAAGACACAGGCTATTAAGAAAGAACTGAGTCAGCTGGAAGAAAGAATGCGCACCAAGAAATCATCCGACTTCCAAGATAAAAAACAGCTACAGGATATTCTTCAGAAACGTGAGGAGTTGATGCGTGAGGTACAAAAACTTCAAGAGCAGTTCCAGAAGACCAACGACTTGCAACAGCGTTTTGCGGAGAAAGATAACGCTGTTCAGGAAAAATTGAAGCAGTTACAGAAGCTCTTTAACGAATTGCTTGACCCTGAATCTAAGCAGCTCTACGAACAACTAAAGCAGTTGTTGGAGAAGCGACAGGACGAAAAGGCGTCGGATATGCTGGATCGGCTCTCACGTAAAGAGCGTAATATGGAGCGAGATCTGGACCGAGCGCTGAAGCTTTTTAAGCAGATGCAGTTAGAGCAAAAGGTCAATAATGTGGCTGATCAGTTGGAGAAGCAAGCGGACAAGTTAGATAAGCAAGCCGAGGAAAACGACAAAAATGCGGGTTCTCAGGAGCAACAGGAGCAAAAACAACAGCTGTCCAAAGAAGAATTCGATGCGCTTAAAAAGCAGATTGAAGAAATGGAAAAGCAGGCTGAGAAAGATGAATTGACTAAGCCCGAATCCACCGACGATCAGCAGAAAGCTATTGATCAGCAGATGGATCAAGCGATGAACCAGCTTAAACAGAAGAAAAACAAGCAGGCTTCGGGCTCGCAGAGCAAGGCATCGAAGTCAATGCGCTCCATGAGCAAATCGATGCGCGAATCAATGCAGTCCAGTCAGATGGAGGAGATGCAGGAAAACATGGATGATTTGCGCAGCATCTTGGACAACCTTATCACCTTATCATTTGGGCAGGAAAAAATCATGAAAGAGTTTCGTGGCATGAGCCTGCAAGATCCCCGCGTTACCAAGCTATCACAGGAACAACTAAAGCTTCAGGATGACGCTAAAATTATCGAGGATAGCCTAAATGCACTAGCCAGCCGGGTGGCTCAGATCCAACCGTTCGTCACGCGCGAACTCACGAATATGAAGTTTTACATGGATGAAAGCGTACAGCAGCTTAAAGATCGTCGCCTGAGCATGGCTTCATCAAAGCAGCAATTTGCCATGACATCCATCAATAATCTTTCGTTGATGCTCAGCGACGTGCTTAAAAATATGCAGCAGCAGATGAGCGCTATGGCTATGCCGGGGAAAGGCAAGCCAGGTAAGAAGGGGCAAAGCCCAGGTTTGGGTGAGATGCAGGAGAAGTTGAATGCCGAGATGAAGCAGCTCCAGAAGAGTGGAAAAACGGGGCAGGGATTGTCAGAAGAATTGTCGCGGCTAGCATCCCAACAGGCCATGATTCGAGAAATGCTTAAGAAGTTAGAAGAAGGTGCGAAGGGAACCGAAGCGGGCAAACAGCAAGGCGATAAGGTGAAGGATCTAATGGATAAGATGGATCAAAGCGAAACCGATTTGGTCAACAAACGCATTAATCAGAACACTATCGACCGGCAAAATCAGATTCTTACACGCTTGTTGGAATCTGAGAAAGCGCTGAAACAGCAGGAGGAAGACCCAAAGCGGCAAGCCGAAGCGGCTCGTTCCCAACAGGCGAAGACACCGGCTTTCTTCGACTCATTAACGAATAAGCAGTTTATGAAGCAGACAGAAGTACTTCGATCGGTGACGCCTAATTACAACATATTTTACAAAAACCAAGCAAATCAATATTTGCAGAAGCTTAGTAAATAAGCCGTTATCCCTCGATTTTTTGAACCGCTCGTCTGGCACAAAGGCGAGCGGTTTTTTGTTGTCGCTTCATAAAGAGTGTAACCACGTGAAAAGTTTCCACGTGAAACATTTTACAAAAACTGTTGAAATGACATCAAGCTATGATGTGATCGTAGTAGGCGGTGGGCACGCTGGTTGTGAGGCAGCACATGCCGCAGCAACCATGGGTTCGCAAGTTCTGCTCATCACAATGAACATGCAGACAATCGCACAGATGTCCTGCAATCCAGCTATGGGCGGTGTGGCTAAAGGCCAGATCGTCCGTGAGGTCGATGCACTCGGTGGCATGTCCGGCATAATTTCCGACAAAACAATGATTCAGTTTCGGATGCTGAATCGATCAAAAGGACCGGCGATGTGGAGCCCACGCTGTCAGAGCGACCGCCACGCCTTTGCTTGGGAATGGCGTAAAACGTTAGAAAGTAATCTAAACGTAAGCTTCTGGCAGGATTCTGTGCGGGAGTTAATCGTAAAAGACGGTGCCACCTACGGAGTAAAAACCACAATGGGTATGCTCTTTTACAGCAAAAGCGTTGTGCTTACAAACGGTACGTTTCTGAACGGGCGCATGTTTATCGGTGAGAAAACATTCGGTGGGGGCCGTACAGGGGAAGCAGCGTCAAGTGGCTTAACCGAACAACTGATCGAGCTAGGCTTTGAAAGTGGCCGTATGAAAACCGGAACGCCACCCCGGGTCGACGGCCGTAGTCTGAATTATGCAGCCATGGAAGAACAGCTTGGCGACGCTACACCCGGTAAGTTTTCGTACACAGGTACTACGGCCCTGACGGAGCAAAAAAGCTGCTGGATTACGTACACTAATCAGGCAGTACACGATGAGTTGAAAACGGGCTTTGAGAAATCACCCATGTTTACCGGTCGCATAAAGGGGTTAGGACCGCGCTACTGCCCGTCAGTTGAGGACAAAATCAACCGATTTGCCGATAAAGATCGTCACCAGATTTTTGTAGAACCCGAGGGTCGTGACACCGTCGAGATATACGTCAACGGCTTTTCAACATCGTTACCAGAAGATGTACAGTTGAGAGCCTTGCAAAAAATATCGGGTTTTGAACAGGCTAAAATGTTCCGACCAGGCTATGCGGTAGAGTACGATTTCTTTCCACCAACTCAACTGAAGCATACATTAGAGACCCATCAAGTAGCTAATCTATTTTTCGCCGGACAGATAAACGGTACTACTGGTTATGAGGAAGCTGCGTGTCAAGGATTGATTGCGGGCATCAATGCGCACCAGTCAGTTCACGAAAAAGAGCCGTTTACCATTAAACGGTCGGAAGGATATATTGGCGTATTAATCGACGACCTAATTACGAAAGGCACTGAGGAACCCTACCGCATGTTTACGTCGCGGGCCGAATACCGTACGCTTCTCAGACAGGACAATGCCGATATTCGACTTACCGAGAAAGGTTATCAAATTGGTCTTGCGTCGGTGCAGCGGTATGATGCACTAGTTGACAAGCAAGCCAAAATCGCGGAATTGACGAAGGCGATTCAAGGTAGAAAAGTTAAACCTGATGAGGTGAATGACTGGCTTGTCGACAAAAAAAGTTCTCCGCTACGCGAAACGTCGAGTCTACAAACTATCGTCAAACGTCCCGAGACTACAGCTGAGAATGTCTTTCAACTTTTGAATTTGACATTACCTAACGCCGATTCCTACAATGATGAAGTAATCGAGCAGACGGTTATTGAGTTGAAATACGAAGACTACTTAGTGCGAGAAAAGCAGAACGCAGCTAAAATAGATCGTTGGGAAAGCTTGGCCATTCATATCGATTTTGACTACGATAAATTGAAGGCGCTTTCGTTTGAAGGGCGCGATAAGTTGAAGCGTTTGCGCCCTTCAACCATCGGTCAGGCATCCAGAATCAGTGGCGTCAGTCCATCTGATATTTCTATCTTGCTCGTCTATATGGGTCGATAAACAAACTCGTTCCTGTACGATTTCTGCATTTTCTAAACACAGTATAATGGCTTTGCTTGAAACTATTAGCGCTTGTCCCGTATGCGCCGGGACAAGCTTTTCCCCATATCTGTCTTGTAAGGATTACCTGATAAGCGACAAAACCTTCGGAATTCAATCGTGCAACCGGTGTGGTTTTCGGATGACCAACCCACGCCCTGATGCAGCATCCATCGGACAGTACTATAATTCCGATGCGTACATTTCTCACAACGATAGTGGGGGAGGAGTTATCGATACGGTTTATAAAGGGGTTCGTTCGTACACACTTCGCTCAAAGCTTGCGCTGATAAATTCCTTGGCAAATCGGCCGGGTAAATTGCTGGACGTAGGCTGCGGCACTGGCTCGTTCCTAGAAACATGTCAGGCAGCTGGCTGGACTATCTCCGGTATAGAACCTGACGACGATGCTCGTCGCATAGCGAGCGGAAAATTAAAGATGCCAATCGTGGGGCGGCTGGCTGATATATCAGACAACAAGTATGACGTCATTACGCTGTGGCACGTACTGGAACACATCGCTGATTTAAACTCAACGATAAATCAGTTTAATGAGTTACTGAATAATTCCGGTTCTTTGCTGATAGCCGTTCCGAATTCCGACTCCTATGATGCAAAGTCATTTGGCCAGTACTGGGCTGCTTACGACGTCCCCCGTCATTTGCATCACTTCACCCCAACTACAATAAAACCACTGTTCGAACAGCGAGGGTTTATCCTGGTAGATCAGAAGCCAATGCCTTTCGACGCTTTCTACATTAGTATGCTCAGTACGCGTTATCAGACCGGCCGCACTGATTACGTAAAAAGCTTTCTAACTGGACTGACATCGAACAGACAGGCAAAACGGACAGGAAACTGGTCCAGCCTGATCTATATCTTCCGGAAAGCACAGTAACCAGCGCCGTTCCTTCAGCTATCCACATTAGATTGTATTTCCCCCATCCCGACAGACAGGTCAATTCTAACTAAAAAAAAGCCAGTTTTCCTGTGGATAATCATGTGAATAACTGGCAAATTCTGTGGATAGCCTGTTAGAAAGTCTAATATGAAATGTGGATGAATGTGGATAGCTTCCGTATTTTACGTTGTCCACTATAATCCTGTGGACAATCCAGAAGATGTAGACGCCATATCCAAAAGTTTTCCGCAGCGTCCTTCGTGGATAAATTTTATCAACGAATCCACATCAAAAAACAACCCTAGTTGTGGATAAAATGTTAATTAGCTGATAAATAGATCGTTAAAAGTGGATAACTTTATATGCATGCAGTGTATAAACGACGGTGTTATCCACACAAGCCTGCTTATCGTGTGCATAATCTTTTTATACACATATCCACACAGCTAATAACTACAATAACGTTTTTTTAAAAAGATAAACTAATAAAGTAATGTTGGTAAAAACGTTGTTGACGCTTTGCCTGTGTGCGATGTGGCTGTCTGGTGAATGCCAGGTTGCCGGGCAATCGGGAGCGGGGGGTACCTTGGCCGATGAGTACTTTAAAAGTGGCGAATTCGGAAAAGCTGCCGATGAGTATGCGAAGTTGATTAAGGCGGAACCGACGTGGCCGCGACTCAACCAGTATGTACAAAGTTTACAGCGGAGTAGTCGAACGGAGCAGGCCGAAAAGTTTCTGCGGCAGCAGGTGCGTAGTAATGAAGCCAACAAACCATTTTACGAATTGCTACTAGGGCAGCTGGCACAGCAAAAAGGAGACACCACACAAGCCAACAAAGAATTTACGACGGCTATAAAATCAGCGCGGACATCGACATCGAAGCTAGAACAACTGGCGAGCGCCTTCCGGGATGTTGGTGAATCGAAATGGGCGATTACAAGCTTCGAAGTAGGCCGGGAGGTCAGTCAGTCGCCAACAGCCTTTAGCGAGGAACTGATGGCTTTATATAAAGCCACAGGCCAGACAGCAAAGTCTATCGATGAAAGCATCAATACGGCTAAGCAATCAGACAAGAAAGAAGCTGTGTTTGCCAATCTGCAGAGTTATATAAATACGAAAGACGAGCCACTCATTGAAAAGGTGCTGTACGAGCGGATACAGAAAGAGCCCAGTGAATTAGCTTACAATGACATGCTGATCTGGTTTTATACCCAGAAGCAGAAGTTTAGTCGGGCGTTACTACTAGAGAAAGCCACGGATAAGCGACTTAAACTGGCCGGTAGCCGTGTGTATGAACTAGGTGCCTTGGCGCTCAACAACAAAGAATATAAGACGGCTTCCGAAGCATTCGAATACATATGCACAACTTATCCACAAGGTCAACTGTATCCATTCGCTCGGCGGTTAGTGATCAACGCCCGCGAAGAGCAGGTGAAAAATATGTATCCTGTTGATAAAAGTGAAATTCGGAAGCTGATCGCAGACTACCAGAAGATGATACAGGAACTGGGACTAAACGGCAAGACACTGGAAGCCCTCCGAAGCACGGCTAACCTCTATGCCAATTACCTGGATAGCAAAGATACGGCGATAACAGTCCTCGATATGGCTATAGGGCTGGGGAAAACTGACCGTAGTTTTGTGGATAAGTGCAAACTTGACAAAGGCGATATCTTTCTGTTGAAAGGAGAGCCCTGGGAATCCACATTGTTATACGCGCAAGTGGAAAAGTCAGAGAAAGAAGAGTTGCTGGGTTATGAAGCCAAACTGAAAAATGCCAAGCTACAGTATTACAAAGGCGACTTTACTGTGTCAAAAGATATCCTGGATGTACTGAAGCTGGCCACCTCCCGCGAAATTGCCAATGATGCTGAACAATTGAGTCTGCTAATTGTGGATAACACGGGTATGGATAGCACGGAAGCTGCGATGCGTGAGTACGCGGCTGTAGACCTACTACTTTTCCAGAATAAAACCGATGAAGCTGTGGATAAACTCAACCAGCTGTGGAAAAAATACGGTGATCACAGTCTGGCGGATGAGATACTATGGTTACGCGCAAATACCTATCTCCGGCAAGGCAAAACAACGGAAGCGCTGGACGATCTGAAGATAGTGACGACTAAATACGCCACCGATATTCTGGGTGATGATGCGCAGTTTCTAACGGGTAAAATTTATGAGGAACAGCTCAAAGACAAGTCTGCGGCAATGGATGCTTACCAAAAGGTACTGGCCCAATATCCGGGTAGCATACACGGTGCCGAATCGCGAAAGCGATTCCGTGCCCTGAGGGGAGACACTGTCAATTAACGAAAAGGGCCGGGTTTTGAATCCGGCCCTTCTTGCTGACTATACCGCTTGTAAGAAAGCTTCCTTAAACGATTCGTAATCTTTATCAATCTCAATGCTGTGCTTGGTTTGATTAGCCATGACAGCGAGCCGCTCTGGTACATCAACCGGTCTACCAATCACTTCCTCAACGAGCGGTTTAAACTTCGCCGGATGCGCCGTGGCTAGGGCTATACCTGTGAATGACTCGCCTGACTCCATACGGTACTGCTCAAGCCCAAGGACGCCTATTGCTGTGTGTGGGCAGGCAACGTAGTCATACTGATCATGCAGACGTTTCATCTCCTGCCGGGTTTGCTCATCGTCGAAGTAGTAACCGGATATATTTGTCCGGAATGCGTCGTGCTGATCATTGTGTAAGTGAGAAAGCCGTACGAAATTACTGGGAGCACCAACATCCATCGCATTGGAAATTGTAGCAACCGTAGTCATCGGCGAATAAACACCAGATTTTAAATAAGACGGAACGACTTGATTAAGGTTAGTAGCCGCTACAAAATGGTGCACCGGCAGACCCATCTGCTGGACTAAAACCCCGGCGCTCAGATTGCCAAAATTACCGCTGGGTGTTGAAAAGACAACCGGTTTGCCTGCATCCCGAACCTGGCCGTAGGCCCGGACATAATAAAAGCCCTGTGGAATGAGCCGGAAAATGTTAATGGAGTTAGCCGACGAGAGCGCTAGCTGACTATTCAGTTCCTTATCGAGAAAGGCCTGCTTCACAATGGCTTGGCAATCATCGAACGAGCCGTCTACTTCGAACGCTTGTATATTACCACCCAAGGTAGTCAATTGCTTTTCCTGCAGGTCACTGACCCGCCCGGTGGGGTATAAAATCGACACGCGAACGCCGGGTACGTTATGAAACCCCATGGCTACCGCTCCACCTGTGTCGCCGGAGGTAGCTACGAGAATATGTACCTCTTTGTCGTTACGTTTTGAAAAATGCGACATCATAGCCGCCATGTACCGAGCGCCGACGTCTTTGAATGCCAGCGAAGGACCGTGGAAAAGCTCCAATATACCTAGCTCGTCGCGCAGATCAACAACAGGTGTGTCGAATGAAAAAGCACGCTGGTTGATCGCGTATAAATCCTGCTCACTGATCTCGTCGCCGAAAAACAACTGGCTAATGGCAAAGCCAATATCGGCCAACGGCTTATCGGCTAGAGCGTCGAAAAAGGCCCGACCCGGTTTGGGGAGGGGAGTGGGCATGTATAAACCCTTATCTGCCGGCATACTATGGAAGAGGGCCTCTTGCGCCGAAACGGTACTGGTAGGACTGTTTGTACTGTAAAACCGCATGTGTTAGTAGCTGATATTGAGACAAAGTTCGGAAAATTAAGCATCTACGCAGCAATACAGCCGACAATACCGACCGGTCGGAATAACATTCTGTACGGGCAACGTTATACTTTTGTGGTCTGATCACTTCATCCGATCCGGCAGCATACTTAGCTTCCGTAAACACACGTCATTATGTCATTTGGTAATTTCACTGTTCCTGCCCCCGTAAACGAGCCAGTAAAAGGGTATGCACCCGGCTCTCCTGAGAAGGCAGCTGTTAAAGAAGCGTTAGCAGCTTACCGTTCGGTCGAAACCGATGTTCCGATGATTATCAATGGACAGGCAGTTCGTACAGATCATAAACTGCGTATAAGCCCCCCCCATGATCATAAACATACGCTTGGCTATTTCTACGAGGGAAATGAAGGCCACGTAAACCAGGCAATTTCGGCTGCATTAAGTGCAAAAACGGGATGGGCTTCACTCAGTTGGGAAAACCGAGCCAGTATATTCTTAAAAGCCGCCGATTTGATCGCAGGCCCGTATCGGGCACGAATCAACGCGGCAACCATGCTGGGGCAGTCGAAGAATGTATACCAGGCTGAAATCGACGCTGCCTGCGAGCTGATCGACTTCCTACGGTTCAATGTTCACTATGCTGACGAAATCTATCGGCAGCAGCCTAACTCATCACCGGGCGTCTGGAATCGACTGGAGTACCGACCACTGGAAGGATTCGTTTTTGCATTGACCCCGTTTAACTTCACAGCCATTGCCGGAAACCTACCTGCGTCTGCCGCGCTAATGGGAAACACAATTGTGTGGAAACCTGCTTACACGCAGGCCTTGTCGGCTAAGGTAATTATGGATGTCTTCGCTGAAGCTGGATTACCAGACGGTGTCATTAACCTGATATTCGTAGACGGGCCCGTTGCCGGCGACGTTATTTTCAATCACCGTGATTTTGCCGGTATTCATTTCACCGGTAGCACTAAAGTTTTCCAAACAATTTGGGCAACGATAGGAGCAAACATCCATAAGTACCGATCTTATCCGCGTATTGTCGGTGAGACGGGAGGAAAAGACTTCGTTGTCGTACATGAGTCAGCCAATGTTGATGAAGTGGTAACTGGACTAGTTCGGGGTGCATTCGAGTACCAGGGCCAGAAATGCTCCGCGGCCTCCAGAGCTTACATTCCAACTACGTTGTGGCCAGCAGTCGAAGAAGACCTAAAAGCGACGCTAAACAAGGTTAAAATGGGTGGTGTGGAAGACTTCACCAACTTTGTCAACGCTGTCATTGACAAACGTTCTTTCGAGAAGATAAGCGAGTATATCGAAACAGCTAAAGCAGCAGCTGGTGTGACTGTGGTAGCGGGTGGCAACTGCGATGATACGATTGGGTACTTTGTTGAACCGACCGTGCTCCGCGTCAACGACCCTAATTACCGTACCATGTGCGAAGAAATATTTGGCCCTGTGCTGTCGATCTATGTTTATGAGCCAGAGCAGTTCGACGCGATCCTAGATAAAGTCGATTCAACATCGCCCTATGCACTGACTGGCTCCATCTTCTCAAAGAACCGGACTGTTGTCGAATACGTGACAAACCGACTGCGCGAAGCGGCCGGAAACTTTTACATAAACGATAAACCAACCGGAGCCGTAGTAGGGCAGCAACCATTCGGAGGAGCGCGTGCATCGGGTACAAACGATAAAGCTGGATCAGCGTTAAATTTATATCGTTGGGTATCAGCACGTACTATTAAAGAAACCTACGTGTCGCCACGGTCAATTGACTACTCATTTATGCAGGGGGAATAATTTTTAAATTTTTTCTGAACAAAGCTTGCACCAACTAAAATAGCTGTATACCTTTGCACTCCCAAATCGAAAGAAAGGCAGCTGATAACAAGTCAATTGCCTTTTTCTCAGCGAGTTACCGGGAACAAAACTAAAAGTTGATAGAAAATATTTTTCAACTTTTTCTTGACAAGAAAGAATGAGTGTTGTACCTTTGCACTCCCAAATATAAGAAAGGCCGACAACGGTTGGCCTCCATCTCGAAAGAGAGACCGTTCTTTGACATGTT
>JAKONH010000394.1 GCA_022702045.1 Spirosomataceae bacterium | reverse complement strand
TACCAGCTCCTGCTGAATCCCCCAGGTCTTGACCGAAGCAAGGGTAGGTGGTCGTAGCGGTGAGACATTGATTTGCCACTTTTTTTTGCCCTTTCGGGCGGTATCGCAGTCTCCGACCCTTCTTTTGTTACGTAAGTAGTCGTACGACTGCCCGTAACCATTGCACTGTATGGACCTGCTTACTCAACTGACGGCCATTTACCACCAATCGTTCCCCGCCGATCAGTCTCCCCTGCTTATCTGTTCGCCTGGTCGGGTCAACCTCATCGGCGAGCATACCGATTACAATGAAGGCTTCGTCTTGCCAGCGGCTATCGACAAAGCCATTTATCTGGCAATTTCGCCCCGTACTGACGATCGTATTCACGTCATCGCGCACGACCTCGGAAAAAGTCGCGAAGTTTCCCTGTCGGAGCTAACACCCACACATTCCTGGCTGGACTATCTGCTAGGTGTAGTTGCTCAATTGCGGCTCGCCGGACACACTGTTGGTGGATTCAACTGCGTTTTTACGGGCACTATCCCCATCGGATCGGGCCTATCGTCGTCGGCAGCACTCGAAAACGCCGTTGGCTTTGCGCTGAACGAACTCTTTAATCTAGGCATCGACCGGATGACGTTGCTACGAATGTCGCAGCGGGCCGAAAACGAATTCGTCGGAGCGAAAGTTGGCATCATGGACATGTTCGCCAGCATGATGGGCAAGGCCAATCATGTCATTAAACTCGATTGCCGGTCACTTCAATACGAATACGCCCCCCTGTCGACAGAGACTATTCGTATCGTGCTATGCGATTCGCAGGTAAAACATTCACTGGTGACGTCGGAGTATAACACCCGCCGGGCAGAGTGCGAAGCCGGTGTTCGCTTTCTGAAAACGTTCTATCCCGACATCCACAGCCTGCGCGACGTGACAATGGACATGCTCGACAAACACCTGCGCGATACGGACGCGCTAATCTACAAACGCTGTTCATACGTTGTGCAGGAAAATGGGCGGGTGGTCGACGCCGTGCGGGTACTGGAAGCCAACGACCTCAGCACCTTTGGTCAGTTGATGTACGGCTCACATGCCGGATTGAGCGAAAAATACGAAGTGAGCTGCCCCGAACTTGATATTCTAGTCGACATTGCCCGGCAGCAATCCGGGGTATTCGGGGCCCGGATGATGGGCGGTGGCTTCGGTGGTTGTACCATCAACCTGATAGAAGCATCAGCCGTTGAGACATTCGAAACCAACATTCGACATGAGTACAAGGAGCGTACGGGCAAAGACACGCTGATTTATGTGTGCAGCTTACAGGACGGTACGCACCGTATGAATTGATTAAGTTTTTGGATTCTTCCGGCCTTAGCGGGAATCTTCTCTATTTTTGTCGACGGAATCAGCTGATTCCATTTAGTGTCGGTACTGACAAACACTCCTTACCATGAAATTTTTCATTGACACAGCCAATCTGGCTGAAATCCGCGAAGCCCAGGCAATGGGTATCCTCGACGGCGTAACCACGAACCCGTCGCTGATGGCGAAAGAAGGCATTACAGGCAAAGACAACGTAATGCGTCATTACAAAGAGATTTGTGACATCGTAAAAGGCGACGTAAGTGCTGAAGTCATTTCGCTCAAATACGACGAGATGATCAAAGAAGGTGACGAACTCGCTGAACTGGATGAGAACATCGTCGTAAAAATTCCGATGACGGGCGACGGTATCAAAGCCATCAAATATTTCTCGGAAAAAGGCATCCGCACCAACTGTACGCTGATCTTCTCGGCCGGTCAGGCGCTGGTAGCAGCTAAAGCCGGTGCGTCGTTCGTATCACCTTTCGTTGGTCGGCTGGATGATATCTCGACCGATGGTATGGAGCTGATCGCACAAATCGTTACCATCTTCACCAACTACGGTTTCGATACAGAGGTACTAGCAGCATCGGTACGCGGGCCAATGCACGTTATCAAATGTGCGGAGATTGGTGCTGATGTGATGACAGCTCCGCTGAGCGCCATCAAAGCGCTGCTGAACCACCCACTGACCGACAGCGGTCTGGCGAAGTTCATCGCTGACCACGAAAAGGCGAATCTACCCGTTAAGAAGTAGTTTTTTCAGACAGGATTACAGGATTAACGCAATTTTCTTTTGTCATTCAACAACACTCGTTGTTAATGATACAAACAAAA
This sequence comes from Spirosomataceae bacterium, assembly GCA_022702045.1. GTDB lineage: Bacteria > Bacteroidota > Bacteroidia > Cytophagales > Spirosomataceae > Spirosoma. The sequence continues at coordinate 1,883 of JAKONH010000394.1, read as the reverse complement.
TCGTGTCAATCCTGTAGTCCTGTTTATTCATCAACATTATGTTTTCTACCGATCCCGTTCTGAGTTTCGAGCACGCCGACGTCTACCAAGGCGACCGACTGGTACTGGGCGACGTTACGTTTCAGATCCACAAAGGCGACTTTGCCTACCTTATCGGTCGGACGGGCAGCGGTAAATCATCGCTGTTGAAAACACTATACGCCGATCTCTTTTTGCGGAACGGCAAAGGACGCATCGCCGGCTTTGCGCTTGAGTCACTCAAGCCGCGCGACGTACCGATGTTACGCCGGAAAATCGGCATTGTCTTCCAGGACTTTCAGCTTTTCACCGACCGGTCGGTTGAAGACAACTTGCGCTTCGTGCTGAAAGCAACTGGCTGGGCAAATAAGAACGACATCAATAACCGCATCGCCGACGTGCTGATGCAGGTAGGACTAGGCACCGCGCAGAAGCGTATGCCGCATCAGATGTCGGGAGGAGAACAGCAGCGGGTCGTTATCGCCCGGGCTATGCTCAATGAGCCTCAGATTCTGATCGCCGATGAACCAACCGGGAATCTGGACCCCGCTGTCTCGGATCAGATCATGAAGGTGTTTCAAACCATCAATAGTGCAGGTACAGCCGTGTTCATGGCAACGCACAACTACGAGTTACTCAACAAATACCCCGCCCGCGTACTACGCTGCCAGGACGGGCAGGTTATTGAATTGGCAGGGTAGTCTAATTAATAATCAACAAGAGAGTATCATTCGGGGTTGAGTCATAGAAACCAGACCCAACTGTTATGACTGCATTGCAGGACCCCCGGCATCAATACCCGGCCCCTCCCTACCCACAAGACGATCAAAATCACCCCGGCACCGAATCCCGGATGGACCCTAAAGCCGATCATGGCGAGACGTCCTACAAAGGAAGCGGTCGGCTAGCAGGTCGAAAAGCGCTCATCACTGGCGGTGACAGCGGTATCGGTCGGGCCGTAGCTATCGCCTTCGCCAAGGAAGGTGCCGACGTAGTGATCTCCTACCTCAGTGAAGACAAAGACGCGCAGGATACGATTCGTGTCGTTCAGGAAGCGGGTCAGAAAGGTATTGCTATTGGCGGTGACATTCAGGAAAAAGCGCATTGTGAACAACTCATTCAACGCACTGTCGATGAGTTGGGCGGTCTGGATATTTTGGTCATCAACGCGGCCTTCCAAATGGCCCACGATTCTTTCCTGGACATTCCCGAAGACGAATTCGAGCGTACCTACCGGACAAATGTCTTCGCGATGTTCTACCTGTGTCAGGCTGCCGTACCGGTAATGCCTCCGGGTGGGTCGATCATCAACACGGCATCCATTCAGGCGTACATGCCGGAGCCGTCGATTCTGGCGTACGCGAGCACGAAAGCTGCTATCGTCAACTTCTCAAAAGGACTGGCCAAGGAAGTCATCGAAAAAGGCATCCGGGTGAATGTTGTAGCCCCCGGTCCGGTATGGACTCCGCTGATTCCATCGACAATGCCGGAAGAAAAGGTAAAAACGTTTGGCGAAGATTCGTATCTGGAACGCGCGGCACAGCCCGTCGAATTGTCACCGATTTACGTGTTGCTCGCGTCGCAGGAAGCCAGCTACATCACCGGCATGGTCTATGGCGCAACGGGTGGTCGGCCTATCGGCTGATAGTAGATAGACCATATTGCGTTGTTCAGGGAACCGGTTTCGTAGCCGGTTCCTTTATTTTTGCTGTTTATTCCCCTACCCGTTATGCGCCTTTTTCTTCTTCTGCTCTGTTTCCCGCTTGTACTGCTAGCTCAGGAGCCATCAGCACAACGCATTCGTAAGCACGTCCAGTTTCTGGCTTCAGACGCGATGAAAGGCCGCGGGACCGGTAGCCGGGAGA
>JAKONH010000068.1 GCA_022702045.1 Spirosomataceae bacterium | reverse complement strand
CCTGCGCCAGAACATAGCGCAGGGACTGAAACAGGGTTGGTTTAGTAACCGGGATTCTGGTCGAGTTTATTGTTCGACGCCTGAATTTCAGGTCGTGGAATCGGCAGCCAGTACTGCTTATCGGTGAAACTCCGGCCGGTCAGCGCTTCCTTGCGGGCATAGGTGTACGCTCCACTGGCATTTTTGCCGATCTCGATGCCATAGGCCGGCACGTTTTCGGTTGTCGGCGCAATCTTCCAGCGTCGTACGTCGTAGAAGCGGTGTTCTTCGAAGGCCAGTTCGATTCGGCGTTCCTGCTGGATGCGGCTGCGCATCTGTGCCTGTGTCAGGCCGGTGGGCAAAGCAGGCATACCGACACCGGTTCGCTGCCGGATGGCGTTGACGGCTGCATAGACCGACGCGTCCGGGCCAACGGCTTCGTTCTGGGCTTCTGCGTAGTTCAGCAGAACTTCGGCGTACCGGATATAAATCCAGGTTTGCGTACCGGCAATATCCCACGGGTTGTCGATGGGCAGCGTGTCGTCCATGAATTTCCGCAGGTAGTAGCCCGACTTCGAGGTGTTCCAGTTCGAGGGGCCGTCTTTGCTGTCTTTACCGCCCGGCGTGAAGGTTTGTATCGTGCTGCTGCGGTAAGCTGCATCATTGTAGAGAATCGTTGCGTAGAAGCGGGGATCGCGGTTTTTGTACGGATTCGTGGCGTCGTAGCTCGTATTGCTATCGCTGATTTTGGTGCCGTCGATCATCTCGTAATCGTCGACCAGGTTTTGCAGCGGTACGTTACCACCCCAGGCGTTGTAGCTGTTAGGACCGTTGGCAACCTCCAGACAGACGTGCCGGGCACCCCGTGCGTACAGTCGGCCAAAGATGATTTCGTTGTTGTCGTTCGACGTGAAAATCTTGCCGTAGCCACCCGTGTAGAGGCTATACTTGTTCAGGTCCATCACTGCTTTGGCAGCCGCTGCGGCCGCTGTCCAGGTCGACGCGTTGTTGTAGAGCGGGCTGGCACCGTAGAGGAGCAGCCGGGCTTTCAGGGCTAACGCAGCGCCTTTCGTCGCACGGCCCAGTTGCCAGGTACCGTCGTTGTTCTGTGGCAGCAAAGCCGCTGCCTGATCGAGCTGCGCCACGGCATAGTCGATACCCGACTTGATATCGGCGCGGGTAAACAGGGCCTGATTGGTTAGATCGTCGCCCAGTTCCGATACGTTGTCGCCGACGAGTACCACCCGGCCGTAGTTGCGGATCAGGTCATGGTAGCGGTAAGCCCGCAGGAATTTCAACTCACCCGTCAATACCTGCCGTCGGGCATCGCTCATAGTTACTTTGCTGATGTTGTTCAGCGCGTAGTTGATTTCGCGAATACTGCGGTAGCTGCGGCCCCAGAACGCACCGGCGATACCCGTATTTTCGGGAGCGATCTGCCCGCGCTGAATCAGCCACGTATTGTCGTCGTTATTATAGATCGACTCGTCCGTCAGCGACGACCACAGCGCGTATTCGAAGCCGCGACCAAAACCGGGCAGGGTGCCTTCGGCTTCCTTGTCGGTCAGCCGGGTGCCCATGTAGCGGTTGATGATATAGTCTTCGAACAGATTGGCGTCGGCCAGAATCGCGGCATCGGATACCCGGTCAGTAGGAGTGACGTTCAGAAAATTATCGTTGCAGGACGTCAGCCCGAGCGTAATGGCCAGGGTGACGGTCAGTATATGGTTGGTAAATGCTTTCATGGCGTTGGTATTCAGGCTTAAAACTTGACGTTCAGACCCAGGTTGATGATGCGTTGCTGCGGGTAGAACTGACCGCTGCCGTTGTTGCCTTCGGGGTCGTAGTCTTTTACGCCGGTGATGGTGAAGAGGTTGAAGGCGTTGGCGTAGACCCGCACACCTGACATCCGCAGTTTAGACAGGGTTGCCTTGGGCAGCGTATAGCCAAGCTCGATGTTTTTCAGCCGCACGAACGAAGCGTTGTTCAGCCAGAAGGTGTTGTTGTACAGACCGCCGTTGATTGATGACGACGCCCGCGTGTCGACCCGTGGGTAGCTACCGTCCGGGTTCGTCGGGCTCCAGCGATTGGCGGCCCAGCTGTTGTAAAAGTTACCCACCTGACCCGATTCCGGCAGTACGTACTGACTAACCAGCCCCTGTCCGGCAATGACCATCGACAGGTCGAACGGGCCGTAGCCTACGTTGGCCGTCATACCGTAGGTCAGCAGCGGGACGTTGCCGTAGGGCGTCCGTACCTGATCGTCGGCCGTGATTTTGCCGTCGCCGTTGTAGTCTTCCAGAATCAGGTCACCCGTGCGGGCACCCGCCAGGTGTGGGTAAGCGTCGAGGTCGGCCTGTGTGCGGAAAATGCCCCGCGACCGGTACAGCAGGTTGGTATACAGCGGACCTCCCGTTTGCCGCTGATAGGGCAGCAGACCGGGGGCTTCATCGATGTTGATGATCTTGCTTTTGGCGTAGGTTACGTTACCCGACAGACTGTAGCGAATCGTGCCGGCGTGCGTGTAGCCCAGCGTTCCCTCAAAACCGCTGCTATTGACCCGACCGATGTTTTCGCTCGGTACTAGTGGGTCAGAACCATAGGGGTTCACGATACCCGACGTGTTTGGAATCGATGCGTTGCGGTTGGCCAGGATATTGTACCGCTGCTGCTGGAAGTAGATCAGCTCAAGGTTGAAACGCTTCAGGAACACGGCGTTCAGACCGATGTCGGTTTTGCGGGCCACTTCCCAGGTAATGTTAGGGTTCGCCAGTTTGATCAGGTCGATACCCGGCGTGATGACGTTGCTACCCAGCACATACTGGTTGTTGAACGAATAGTTGTTGTAGTATTGGAACTGACCAACGTTGTCGTTACCCAGCGTACCGTGCGATACCCGGATTTTCAGGTCGTCGAAGAACCGGACACTGTTCTTAAACCAGTCTTCTTCCGAGATACGATACCCTGCTGAGATCGAGGGGAAGAAACCGTACTGATTGCCTTCGGGGAAGACCGACGAACCGTCGAGACGAGCCTGTACTTCTGCCAGATATTTCTCTTTGTAGTTATAGGCCAGGCGACCGATAACGCTTCGGCGTGTGAAGTTGTAGCTGCTGCCAGAGTTGGTACGGTCGGTTGCCGCGGCACCGCCCTGCGAGAGTTCGGGCGTCGTCGGCGTCGGGAAGTTGATACGGCCGGCTGCAAACGTAACTTCATTGCGCTGATTCTGCTCGTAGGCAACAAAGGCGTTGATGTTGTGCGCATCGAACTGGCGCTGGTAGTTCAGCCGGATGTTCTGCGTCAGGTTGGAAATGTTGTTCTGACTTTGCGACAGCGAGGCCAGCCCCGCCGAACCACCCGTCAGAACCGCATTATAGGCGTTGGTCGTTCGGTCGTAGTTGTACAACGTGTACGGAGTGCTAAACGACTTGTTGAAATTGAACGATTTGTCGATTGAGAAGAAGCCGTCGATCGACAGGCCTTGTACGAACGGTAGGTTATAGCTGGCCCGCAGAATCCCGTTGAAAATCGAAGTGGGGTTTACGGTCGTTCCGCCTATGTCGGTACCCAGCACCGCCGGGTTATTGTTTTCAACGCCGGTCGAGTACAGTCCGTTGGGAAACTGGGCCGGTACTGTTGGGAACGCCCGGTAGATCGAGCGGAAGGTGTTACCCGCCGACGAGAT
>JAKONH010000366.1 GCA_022702045.1 Spirosomataceae bacterium | reverse complement strand
ACTTCGTCGTCGACTATGATACACTGTTGCTTCATACACTTAGTCTGGCTAACTCCTTTTTTACAATAGGTATGCTTTGCTCTAGTTCGGCCTGTACGCTGGTCCACTGCGCCTGAAGTTCGTCCTGATCAGGATTCTCATTGGCCTGCTTCTCAATCGTATGCAATTTTTTCTCCAATGTCGTCAGACCAACCATTCCCAGAGTCGGTTTTAGTTTATGCGCCAGCTTACCGAGTGCAGACCAGTCCTGTTCGAGAATTAAATTCTGAATTTGCGCAAAATCGGGTAGTACATCAGACAGGAATACAGCGAACATATCGGCCGCGTACGACTGATCGGAGCCGTAAATTTCATTGAGCCGATGCTGATCCAGCTCGGGGGCAGCAATTGACAGTGATTCCGCCGGGGCAGCAGCCGCGTGTGTATGCGTGTGTCGCTGAATGGTTTCCAGCAAGCTGTTCGGCGAAAAAGGCTTCGTCACAAAATCGTTCATACCGGCCCAACTGGCTTTGGTTTTCTGGTCGGTCATTGCCGAAGCCGTTAGCGCGACGATGGGCGTCTGCTGGTTGATATTCTGCGTGTTACGGATTGTAATCGTTGCTTCGTACCCATCCATTACGGGCATCTGAATATCCATCAGAATTAGGTCGAAGTGCTGTTGCTGGGCCATCTCGACGGCTCGTTTTCCGTCTGACGCGATTACAAACGGTATAGCCCATTTGTCTAGCAGACTGCTAATATACTTCTGATTCATGATATTATCTTCGGCCACCAGCAGGCGGCAGACGGTCAGGTCAGCCGGTATTGGCTGAATCTGACGCGGGTTGACCAGCAGCGTTTCGTCTGATCGCTGGAATGGTAATGTCACGGTGAAGGTCGTTCCACTGCCCTCTTTACTGTTGACAGTAATGGTTCCTCCCTGAAGGCTGACGAGTTGATGCGTAATGGCCAGCCCCAGTCCGGTACCTTTCTCTTTGTGCCCGTTGGCGTTCACCTGCCGGAATTTCTGAAAGATCAGATCGATTTTCTCTTCGGGGATACCAATGCCGGTATCCCGCACAGAGAACTCAATCCAGGATACATCCACTTCTTCCTTCTGTAGCCGAACGCGTACGTCAATGCAGCCTTCTTCCGTAAACTTGTCGGCGTTACCGATCAGATTGAGCAGAATCTGGTTGAGCAGCAGCTCATCACCAATATAGCTTCCGCCGATCTGCGCGTCGATCATCATCTCCAGTTCGATAGGCCGCTGCTCAAGTTTGATCTGGAACACTCGCTGAATTGTCCGTAGCAGCCCCACCAGGTCGAACGGTTGTTTCTGCACGTCAATCCGACCCGCTTCAATCTTGGCCATGTCCAGCAGATCGGAGATCAGGCTATAGAGGAAGTCGGCCGACGTTTTCAGAATTTCGAGGTATTCCAGCTGCTGTCGGTTGGGGCGCGTGTCGAACAGCAGGTGTGCCATGCCAATGATCGCATTAAGTGGCGTACGAATTTCATGGCTCATGTTGGCCAGAAACTGTTTCTCGGCCTGCCGTGCTTCTTCGGCAACGGCCTGTGCCTGCCCCAATTCCTGTTCCAGCACTTTGCGCTGGGTGATATCGTAATGCACCGCTATAGTACCGACAATCTGACTATTCTCGTTCAATTGCGGTACCTCGCTGACAATGACCCAGATTCGGCTTCCATCCCGACGAATCAGCTGGCATTCGCCATATTGTTGCCCGCCCGGCTGCATCGATTCATCGACAGCAACATCGGGGGCCAGTAGTTCGCTGATTGGTCGCCCGACCAGTTCCTCTTCACTATACCCGACCATTGCACAGAACCGGTCGAAGGCCCGCTGAATAACGCGCTCCCGGTTCAGTTCGATCAGCCCCAGATCCATGTTGTTTAATATCCGGCGGTACTTCTCTTCGTTTTTGCGGGTAGCTTCCCGGGCCAGAAACTGCTCTGTTACGTCACCGTATTTCCAGAGATGCCCTTCGTAACGACCTTCCTGCACGATCGGAATGAAGTCCCGCTGCAACACTCGTCCATTGGCACAGTACAGCGTCTGATCGAGTACCGTCTCCTGCCGGGCCAGTATCGCCAGCGTATTCCGCTCGAACTCGTCGGGATCGACAAACTGGTGTTTCATGTGGCGGATCAGCTGTGCCGAATCCACGTCAATCATCTCTTCCGGCGCGAACGAAAGGCTGAACAGGTCGCAGAACAGTTGGTTGGCCAGCGTAATTTGCCGGTTGCCATCTTCTACCAGAACGCCTTTCTGTAGGTTGATGATCAAACTTGCCAGGCGGCTTTGCGTGGCCCGTAGTGTTTCGCGCACATCCCGGTCATTAGTCACGTCACGGGCAACAGCAACCAGTTCCACCCCAGCTGTCGTGTTGATTCGGCGAACAGTCTGCCCAATCCAGACTGTTTGCTCGGTTTTGGTCAACACCGGAAATTCAATGTATGTATTATCCTGCCCTGTGTCCAGCATCTGCTGGTAGAACTCGATGACCGCTGTCCGGAAGTCGGGGCGGATAAGCCGAATGAAATGCTGACCGATAATTTCGCTGACGGAATAACCGAGCTTCACCTCGATCATGGGATTCATGAACGAAAAATACCCCTCCGGCGAAATCCGGTAAATGATATCCTGTACAGAGTCGATCAGCTCGCGGTAGCGAGCGTCTGTCTCCTTTAATTCCATTACCCCCTGCTCGACCTGCTGCGCCAGATTTTCGTTGAGATACTGAAGTTGCTGGTTGGCACTGTACAGTTCCCACGCTTTGTCTTCCAGCACACGTTCAGCCTGTTGCCGGGCCTTCTGTTCCCGATCGAGTCGTCGTTTAAGGAGGTCAAAATTTTCCATTGCGTAGCATTCAGCGTACTGACCCCGCCGTCAATCCTAGTTGACTACACCTAGAAAGGCCATGTAGTCGTCAAATGAAATCTGGCAGAATCTACTTGATTCAAAGACAATTAACCTGCATATGCATTGACACTACAACAAAAATAGCGCCCTTTTACACTATCATCTATAAATAGCAAACACAGTGTATACTATTCCCTAAAAAACGACTATAATTTACATGTATCGCTTGTATAGACACAAAAGGTATGTTACAACCTCTTGGGCCATCGATCAATTAATTGGCTCATTCGTGAGTCAATGGTATAAGTTGGATAAGTGCCCGTACAGACGCGGTGATGATGATACCATAACAAACTAGCGTCCGTCGACTGAAATTGTTCAGTCGACGGACGCTAGTTTATGGACCGGCTGCTTTACTTTTTCGTCACTCGGATTGAGATGCGTCGGTTCCTGCCCCGACCTTCTTCGGTATCGTTACTGGCCACCGGATGGGCCTGTCCGTATCCTTCGGCAACCAATCGATCATTGCCAATACCCATTCGTTTCAGTTCAGCCCGCACCGAATTCGCCCGATCCTGTGCTAGTTTCAGGTTGGCTGCGGGGCTACCGGTGTTGTCGGTATACCCGCCCAGCTTGACAGTCACAGTCGGGTACGCTTTCAGAATCTCGGCAATGTTTTTTAACTGCTCCTGCGAACTTGCCTGTAATGTAGCTTTACCCGTATCGAAGGTAAGTCGGTCAAAGTCGAACCAGGTTTCTTTGTCGACTGGCTGATCACTTCGGATGAATGTCAGCAGTTTACGCTCGATACCATTATCCGGAATGTTCAGCTCGGTTCCGCTGGTAAGCTTTTCAGGGCGGAACGCACCCAGGTTTGGCGTACTGACATCCTGGTTATCGGCTGCAGTTGATTTGTCGAGGGGCACGCTGGTGCCGGCGGCTTCTTCGCCTGTACGGGCATGGCCCGGCTGCTCCGACGGCTGAATGGCAATGTACGGTGCAATGACGAGCGAGACAATCGACATTAGCTTGATCAGGATATTCATCGACGGACCGGAGGTATCTTTAAACGGATCACCCACAGTATCACCCGTCACCGACGCCTTGTGTGGCTCTGACTTTTTGTAAAACATCTCGCCGTTGATGAGCACTCCCTTCTCAAACGATTTTTTGGCGTTGTCCCAGGCCCCACCGGCGTTATTCTGGAAAATACCCATCAATACACCTGATACGGTAACGCCCGCCAGCAAGCCGCCCAGCACTTCAGGTCCAAAGATGAACCCAACGATTACGGGTACCGATAACGCAATGGCTCCCGGCAGCACCATTTCCCGAATCGATGCCTGTGTCGAAATAGCGACACATTTTTCGTACTCGGGTTTGCCGGTGCCTTCCATAATACCAGGAATCTCGCGAAACTGTCGCCGTACTTCTTCGACCATACTCATAGCCGCCCGCCCCACGGCCGCAATCGCCAGTGAGGAAAAGATAAACGGAATCATGGCCCCCACAAACAGACCAGACAGAACGTCGGCTTTATAGATGTCGATAGACGAAATACCCGAAATGCCGACGAAGGCGGCAAACAAAGCCAGCGCTGTTAGTGCAGCCGACGCAATCGCAAAGCCTTTTCCGGTGGCGGCCGTAGTGTTACCCACCGCATCCAGAACATCGGTCCGGCCCCGTACTTCTTCGGGCAAATAACTCATTTCCGCAATACCACCGGCGTTGTCGGCAATCGGGCCAAAGGCGTCGATGGCCAATTGCATGGCAGTCGTAGCCATCATGCCGGCGGCAGAAATCGCCACCCCATACAGACCAGCGAAATGGTAAGATGTGAAAATACCGGCGGCCAGTACCAGAATCGGCAGCACCGTCGATTCCATTCCGACCGACAGTCCGCCAATGATATTCGTCGCAGCCCCCGTCGCCGACTGCCGAATGATCGACAATACGGGCCGACGCCCCATAGCTGTGTAATATTCCGTGATCGTCGACATCAGCGCGCCAACGACCAGCCCCGTGACGATTGCGTAAAACACGTCCATGCGCGTGAATACGATGCCTCTAATGTCCATAGCGTCGGCGGGCAGGTAGGCATTGACCAGAAAATACGACGCAATCAGGGTCATAATAATCGACGCCCAGTTTCCAAGGTTCAGCGCCCCCTGCACGTTACCGTTGTCGTCTTTGACCCGAACGAAATACGTGGCGATGATGGAGAAAATCAGGCCGAGCCCGGCAATAACCATCGGTAGCACAATCGGCGCGTGACCAGTAATGTTATCGGCTGCAGGAATTCTAATTTCGCGCCCCAATACCATTGTAGCCAGAATAGTCGCCACGTAGGAGCCAAACAAATCGGCGCCCATACCGGCAACGTCGCCTACGTTATCGCCCACGTTGTCGGCAATCGTTGCGGGGTTGCGCGGATCATCTTCGGGAATGCCAGCTTCCACTTTCCCGACGAGGTCAGCGCCAACGTCGGCCGCTTTGGTGTAAATACCGCCCCCTACCCGTGCAAACAAGGCAATCGATTCGGCTCCGAGCGAGAAGCCGGCCAGCACTTCGAGCGCTTTTTCCATGGGCAGACCATTTACGTCGCCGTCGGTGCCTACGTACAGATTGTACAGTACGATAAACAAACTACTGAGTCCCAGCACCGCAATACCAGCTACGCCGATCCCCATCACCGACCCACCCGTAAACGATACGTTCAGCGCACGGGTCAGGCTGGTACGGGCTGCGTGCGCCGTACGGACGTTGGCCTTCGTGGCAATGTTCATTCCAATATAACCCGCCAGGGCCGACAGGAACGCACCGAGCAGAAACGACAACCCAATAATGTAGCTGGAGTTGGGCACCA
>JAKONH010000353.1 GCA_022702045.1 Spirosomataceae bacterium | reverse complement strand
CCAGATAGGGTGAGAGCGATACGCCTTTGGTCCCCATCCCCCCAAAAATACCGACGGCAGGCTGGTCGGGATGGATTCCAACAAAGGGTCGCCGATCTTTGCTGGACGGTCGGATACCGGCCTGCTGCCCAACGACTTCGAACGGGATCTTTAGCAACGCTCGCGCCTTCTCTTCCAGAAACGTACGAGCGTCGGGGGTTGTTTGCCAGTCAAGATCATCCCAGCTATACGTAGCGCCAATCCGAATCAGGCCGGGCCGCACGGGCATTACGAATATACCTTGGTTGACGATAGACGTTACGGGGTAGTTGTCGATCATTGCCGTTAGCAGTTGCCCTTTCACCGGACTGAACGGTAACCAGTTAAACAACGGGTTTTCGGTCGCCTGTACGCCATCGCAGAAAATGATCTTGCCAAAACGTACACCGTTCCAAATCACCGATGACTCGGTCAGCAGCACCTCATCGGCCGGCACACGGCCTTCGTAATACTGATTTTTACGAATGAAGTAGCCTTTGATCAAGCGACCGAATTCCGTCAGATCGACCCAGCCAGCCTGTCCTACCGTTAATCCGCCGAACGGATTTTCGATATACGGCGCATAGCGTTCATCATTAATCGATGGGTCAATGTAGGAACGGATGGCGGGGTCGGCCGTGTAGGTCAGGTAGTTCTTCTTTTCCGCTTCCGAGCGATACGGCCTGTAGATCGTACCGGGATGAAAGAAATGGACGCCCAACTCGGCTTCGATACCGCTGTAAAACTGATGTAGAAACGGGAACAGTTCAGCCGCTTTCCAGGTCTGCACCAGCTTGCGACCTGTAAGTGGGTTGACGATACCAGCAGCTACGGCTGAGGCTGCCGGTGTAGCCGGGTCGTTGGTTAGCACGACTGAGCAGCCGCGCTGATCGAGGGTCCAGGCCAGTACCGACCCGGCCACGCCCTGCCCGACAATCAGGTAATCGATGGTCATGAATTAGCCGTTTACCGTTTTCCGGTGTGCCCGGCCCTGCCGGTGAATCTGGGCTAGCCGCTTGTCGGCCTGTTCGATTACCCATTCGATCTGCTCTTCGATGGCCATGTGTGAGGTGTCGAGCAGTACGGCATCGGGAGCCTGCACCAGCGGGCTCTCCGAACGAGTGCTATCGATTCGGTCGCGCTTTTCGAGGTTCTCGATAATAGCGCCGAGATTGACCATCTCGCCTTTATCGAGCAGTTCCTGCTGACGACGCCGGGCGCGGGTTTCCACGTCGGCGGTCATAAATATTTTGACTTCGGCGTCGGGAAATACTTTGGTCCCAATGTCGCGACCATCCATCACAACGCCCCGTTTCCGCCCCATCTTCTGCTGCTGCGCAACCATTGCCCAACGCACCTCGGGAATCGCGCTTACTTCGCTGACGATGTTGGAAATAAACATTGTCCGGATTCCTTCTTCCACATTCAGTCCGTTCAGGCAGGTTTCGTTTTTACCGGTGCGCGCGTTGAAGTTGAAGGTAATATGAATTTCGTCGAGTGCAGCCAGCACTTCATTCGTATTGGAGAGTGCTACGTGCTCACGACTAAAATACAGGCTGACGGCCCGATACATGGCCCCTGTGTCGATATACGCATATCCCATTCGGGCGGCTACGGCTTTAGCGGTCGTACTTTTTCCGCAGCTTGAGTAGCCATCAATGGCAATTACGATCTTCGGCATGACAGACTAATCCGCCGAAGCGGGAGATTGTTGCGTTTAAGGGTCAAGATTTAAGGGTTAAGGCATTCCGTTCGGAGCAGCTTTTTACCAACACTGAACGGTAGACAGTAAACTTTAAACCTCCTTTCAAAAGCAAAATAACCATAAAACACCCGACAGGCAAAACCAACTACCCGTTCCGGCGAGTCAGGTAGTCGGCCTTGGTCATGGCAAAAATGTGTTCGTCGAGATACTGATTGTTTTTCACGGCAGCCTGCCGCAGTACAGCTTCGGGGTAGAATCCAGCCGATTCCAGCACCCGCATCGACCCCCGATTTCCTTCCAGCACGCAGGCAAATACCCGGTTGACCTGGAAATTTTCAAAGATGTACTGCGTCAATATCGGCACGGCCTCGCTCATAATCCCCCGCCCCCAGAACGGCTCGCCCAACCAGTAGCCAATCTCGGCATTATAACGGTATATGTCGTCTTTCACCGTAAAGCCAATGTTACCTACTGCCTTCCCGTCAATCTCGATGGCGAAGTTGTTAGGTTGCTGATACGACTTGTTCGACCGCACCCACGACTGTGCATCGCGGGGGGTGTACGGATACGGGAAGAAGTCGCGGACGTTGTTCCAGATTAGCCGGTTACTGGCATAATAGGACAAAGTATCTTCGTCGCCCTCACGCCAGGGACGCAGACGACAATTGGTCAGTTGAAAGGTGGTCGAGGTAGCGATCAAGGTCAGGGCTGGGCTATAGGTACTAAACAATTGTCGCTCGTAAATGTTGACGGCCGGCGAGCCAATATTCCGTCAACGGGCGCTAAAAAAATTCATCGGGAATATACGGCCATTCACGCCACATCTGACGGGGTTGATCGGAAAAGACGAGCGTCCGGCACTGCAACAGGCCACCTTTGATCCATCAAGGCAAAACACCCACGCTCATGAACTGGATCGCGCTACTCACCACCTGCCTGCTCACCATCAGCGCATCGGCACAAACCGTACTTACCGGACGTATTACTGACCTCAAAGGTCACAGCCTGCCCGGTGCCAACGTCATGTTGCACGGTACCTACGATGGCACCAGCACCGACAGTACCGGCGCGTTCCGGTTCAGCACCAGCCGTAAAGACACGGCCACACTCGTTGTCTCCTATATCGGCTACGAACCAACCCGTCAGAAAATTACCATCAGCCCAAACCCGATCAGCATTCGCCTGAACGAACTGGCCAACGAACTGAACACCGTCGTCGTAACAGCCGGGGTGTTCGAAGCATCCGACTCGAAGCGTATGACGATGCTTAAGCCGATGGACATCGTGACTACAGCCGGAGGTGGTGCCGACATTACTTCGGTGATGAATCTGCTGCCAGGCGCACAGCGGGTCGGCGAACAAAACGGATTGTTCGTACGGGGTGGCTCGGGGGAAGAAGCCAAGATCGTAATCGACGGGATGATTGTGCAGAACCCGTTTTTTAGTCAGTCGCCCAATCTCCAGTCGCGGGGCCGGTTCCAGCCGTTCATGTTTAAGGGTACCTCATTCAGCACGGGCGGCTATTCGGCCCAGTATGGACAGGCCCTATCGAGCGTACTGCTGCTGAACACCACCGACCAGAATCAGAATGAAGGGCTGGGTATCAGCGTAAACCTGGCCAACGCCGGCCTGACGTACGACCACGCCACCCGAAACGCATCGATCTCGGCAACGGGCTACTACGGCAACTTAAAACCCCTGTTCGCCCTGGTACCGCAAAACATCGACTGGACGCACGTGCCGGAATTAGGCGGGGGCTCGCTGACGTATCGCTTACAACCCAGCAGAACGGGCATGCTCAAGTTTTACGGTATGTATTCTAACAGTGTGGTAGGTATGAACTTCATCGACCCCAGCAGCGAAATGGGCAAAACGGCCTTCAACCAGCGGAACAACAATACCTTCGTCACCAGCACGTACACCGATAGCTGGGCCAATGGTGCCTGGCAACTGATGGCAGGGCTATCGTATAGCCATGATATCGACGCAACGACCTATGGTACGCTGGATTTCGGGCGGGGGACCGATCGCTTACAGGGACGGGCCATGCTGACACGGTCACTCGGCGGCAAACTGGGCAATCAGCTATTGTTTGGTAGCGAAGGCAGTCGGGTGACGTACCAGAATTCGATAGCAGGAACGCCCTACTCGTTGGTCGATACCTACGGAGCCGTTTTTTTTGAATCGCAGGTATACGCGGGTCGAAAGCTGGCTATTCAGTCGGGTATCCGAGGGGAATATTCGTCGGTACTCAATCGCTTCAATCTGGCGCCCCGCATATCGATGGCCTACAAGACCGGCATCTACAGTCAGGTATCGCTGGCTTACGGACAGTTCTACCAGACGCCCGACGCCCGCTACTTGTACCGCAACACAAGCTTGAACTACGAACGCGCCGATCATCTGATTTTAAACTACCAGATCATTCGTAATAAACGTACGTTCCGCATCGAGACGTATTACAAAAACTACGCGCAGCTCGTCCGGGAGTTCACCGGTCCCAATGGTACGCTGGGTTCGTACGACGCAAATCCGTATCGCTTTCCCTGGGGCCAAACCGATAACACGGGCTACGGTTACGCCAAAGGGTTCGACCTGTTCTGGCGCGACCAGCAAACCATCAAAGGACTGGACTACTGGATCACGTACAGCTTCGTCGATTCAAAACGGCTCTTCCAGCAATTCCCGACACTGGCCACGCCATCGTTCATCTCAAACCACAACATCGCGCTGATTGGAAAACGGTATTTCGAGAAAATCAGCACGAACATGGGCCTCACCTATACCATCAGCACTGGCCGCCCATACTATAACCCGACCAACTCAACCTTCCTCGCCGACCGCACACCAGCCGTGACCAACTTAAGTTTTTCGGCCAGTCATCTGACGCACATCGGCAAGAATCTGACGATCCTTTACGCCAGCGTCGACAATATCCTGAACACCCGCAATGTCTACACCTATCTGTACACACCCAATCGCAACGATGGTAGCCAGCCTACACGATACGCCGTCGGGCCGGCCTCGTACCGCAGCTTCTTCGTCGGTGGCATCGTCATGCTGTCGCGCAAAGCAAAGGTCGATGTCCGGCAATTGTAATTGATCTTACACCTAACCGGCCGCGGCCGGTGAAACTGCTCCCCTTCTCTCTTCTCTCGTTTCTTTCTCAGCCAACCAAATGAAAACCCTTATCACCACCCTCCTTACAGCCCTGTTGGGCGCATCCGCCCCCACAATGGCCCAGTCGCCCCAGTATAAACAGGCCATGACCGACGCCCTGACGACTATGAACAACTTTCGTGGCCAGCCCTCAGCAACCGACCTGCTGACCATAGCTAATCAGTTTCAACGCATTGCTACCGTCGAGTCCGGCGAATGGCTCCCCCGTTACTATGCCGGTCTGAACTACGTGTATTTGGGGTTCATGGGGAAGGATCAGGCTGAAAAAGACAAGTACCTCGATCAGGCAGACATGAACCTGAAAGCCGCCGAAGCGATCTCGCCCAAAAACGACGAACTGGCGGTCTTGAAAGCATATATTGCTCAATCCCGTATGATCGTTGACCCGATGAATCGCTGGCAGCAGTATGGTCCCCTGTTCCGGTCGGGCATCGATCAGGCCAAAACCATGAACCCGGCTAACCCACGCCCCTACGTACTCGAGGGGTCGTCGTTAATGTACACGCCTGCCCAGTTTGGCGGTGGCGCCGATAAAGCCTGTCCGGTCCTGAAGCAGGCAATGGAAAAATTCGCGACCTTCAAGCCAACCAGCGAATTTGCCCCCGGCTGGGGTAAACAGCAGGTCGAACCCCTGCTGGTGAAGTGTAAATAACGGCAAGCCGGTTCACAGTTTTCGGTATATGGTTTAGGCGCATACCGAAAACTGTGAACTGAAAATCGTATACCAAAAAATGACCCGCGAACAACTCATCGATACGCTTGGCAAAAATGGTTGGCGGCTGAACATGAAAGCCGGTGAACTGGTGGGCTTCGATTTTAGCGGGCTTGATCTGACACAGGCCGATTTCCGATTCGCCGACCTGCGACGGGCTAATTTTCGGGGTGCCACGTTACGACAGGCTGACCTCCGCTACGCCAATCTGAGCGGAGCCGACCTTAGCGACGCCGACCTGTTCGAAACGAACCTGAACTTCTGTGGCCTGTCGGATACTAAACTCACGGGGGCCAATATGGAAGGTGCTTCACTAAATTATGCTGTTGGCCAGAGTCATCAGTCAATGAACAAATTACCCGCCGAGCCTATTACCCTGACCGCTATTCTGCAAAAGCCCGGCTGGGGCCTGATGATCGGGGCGCTGCTGGGAGCACTGCTCATCTACGGCTGTAACGCGGTTGTCTTTTTTACCAACCTGATTGTCACGGCAAAAGACCCGGTGCTGGTTGGGTTGTACCGCTTCCTGATCGTACAAAACCTGTCCGACGGCATAGTCATGTTCCTGCAGGTCTGGGCAATGTCGATCTGGCTGTCGCGAAACGTTGCCAAACCTTGGAAACGGCATTTGATCATCAGCGTTTTGGTGATGATCAGTTTCTTCGTCGTTAATACCGGGATCTATTACTTAATCGGCAAACCCAGTATCGACGAATTACAAAAGCGTTCCGAAGAGGCCTACAGTAATGCGCCGTGGTATTGCTACGTGATCGGGGATCTGCTGGTTGCCAACTTTTTCCTGTACATCCTGCAACAAGGTCGACAAATGACACGCAAGCTCTCCGAACAGGAATTTCAGTTGCTCAATCTGGAACAGCTAAAAACCCGTGCTGAACTCGACGCGCTGCAGGCGAAAATCAACCCGCACTTTCTATACAATGCCCTCAACAGTATCGCCAGCTTGGTCCACGACGACCCCGACAAGGCCGAGGAAATGACGCTGCTACTGTCGAAGCTGTTTCGGTATTCGACCGGGCGCGATGGTGAACTGTTTGCGTCGCTGGCCGACGAACTGGAAATGGTACGCACCTATCTGCAGGTCGAAAAAGTACGCTTCGGCAAACGGCTAACCTTCACCGTCGACATCAGCAACGATGCGTTGACTTCGTTGCCGCTACCGCAGTTCCTGCTTCAGCCCATTGTCGAAAACGCCATCAAACATGGCATTGCCAAACGGGCCGAGTCGGGACGGATCGACGTTCGGATTTACGAAAAAGCCGACTACCTGCATCTATGCGTACACGACAACGGCCCCGCTTTCCCCGACGACATGGGGGGCGGCTACGGTCTCCGCAGCATCCAAGACAAACTGAGCTTGCTCTACGGCGACGATGCCAGCGTTGAGTTTCAAAATTTTCCGCTCAAGCAAGTTCTTATCTCGATCCGGCTGGACCGCATCAATACGCCCCCCTTTGGTACCGCATCCCCTACCCGGCCAACACCAGCCTAGTACTATGAAACTCCCGCTTACGACTCTCCTCATCGACGACGAACCACTCGCCATCAATCGACTACGCCGACTTCTCGACAAACACCGCGACGTGTTTACCATAATCGGTGATGCCGCCAACGGTGCAGAAGGCCTGTCGATGATCGAAACCACGCAGCCCGACCTGGTCTTTCTGGATATTGAAATGCCCTTGCTGAACGGCTTCGAAATGTTGTCGCGCGTCAATACAATGCCGCTAGTCGTCTTCGCCACCGCTTTCGATCAGTACGCGATTCGTGCCTTTGAGGAGAATTCGGTCGACTATCTGCTCAAACCAATCGAAACCGACCGGCTGGCCCGCACAGCCCAGAGAATTCGATCTATGGCCGAACGTGGTGCTACATCGCCCAATGCTGCCGACGAACCGGCTGCGCTACCTATGGCTACCGAAAATGTGATGCGCCTGCTGGCTCAGATGCAACCCAAGAAAGAGATTTACTCGATTTCGGTGAAGATGGGCGATAAAATCCGGCTCATTCCCCTGTCCGATATTGTCTATTTCGAAGCCGAAGACAAGTACGTCTTTCTCGCGACGACCGACGGCCAGAAATTTCTGACATCTTACACACTGACGACACTAAGCGAGAAACTTCCCGACACGTTTGTTCGCGTTAGCCGCTCAGTGATGATTAATCGTCAGAAAATCAGCGAAGCCCACAAGCATTTCGATGGCAAGTTCCAACTGGTCATGGGCGACAAAAAAGCGACCCGCCTAACCACCGGCACCACCTACAGCGACACCGTACGGCAGTTGCTCGAATTATAAATGTTTGTCGTTTATTTCGCGTCAGCAACTACGAACCACAAACTACACTAATGAGTAAGAAAAATCGGTCGGGCGTCGTCTACTCAACGAATCCTGATTTCCAGTACCAGTCCGACGACATGCCGGACGTTGAAACCCTGGCACCGGCCCAGCAAAACCTCAAAATCTGGCTGGTCAAGCTGGGGGGTAGCAAAGTTGTCACGGCCGTACGGGAGTTCATCGGCACAGACGCGGATCTGGCCGATTTGGGCAAACAACTAAAAGCCGCCTGCGGAACAGGCGGCTCAGTGAAAGACGGCGAAATTCTGATTCAGGGTGACCACCGCGACAAAGCACTGACGTGGCTCACCGGCAAAGGCTACAAGGCCAAGAAAGCGGGCGGCTAATGATCAGGGTTTCTCCTGCCGCACCTGTTCAATCAGCAACAAGACTTCGGCAAGATCCATCTCAAACGTATCGGCGATAAGTTTTTGCGTCCATACCCAGTTTGAGCGCACCTTTGACAAGTTTACGGCTGGCTTCCGCCCGACCCGCAATTTGTCCTTCCATTCGTAGTTGATCGGCTCCGTTCATGGCTGCTTCTTCGGATTCTTTGGATACTGATAAAGACAATGTCTGAACCGGTCAAGTTCGTCGTTTCCAGCAGGTAAAGAAATGTCGGCAAAACAACCGACATCAATTCGCTGACGGCAAAGCCTTTCATCAACTGCCGTATATTCTGACGAATGTAGTCGGCAAACTGCTTGTCTTGCCGGTGCTTCATCAGCGCAGCCGATACTGTCAGAAACCGGTTTCGGAACGCGAAGATCTGCTCATCGCTGAGTGCGGTTAGATTAACCAACAGGTAGTCGAATTCGGGGAAGAAAGGCTTTAACAGCGCATTCATTCCTGATAATGACGTAGCGAATGGTAGGTGCTGCCAGGTGTCGGTGCCATGGTAGATAAGTACCTGAATAATCGGCGTCAGCTTCTGACCGTACGCAACATCCTGTTGCCAGCGATTCAGCAGGTAGCGCATTAACTGCAGCTGCGGATGCGCTACCGTGTAACTTTTATGCTCCAGCAGTAGGGCAATCAGAACAGGCATGCCGTCGTCCAGCAGACAGTCGTAGACCAGGTCAGCGAAATGCTCGTTAAGTTCGTCATCAATGTACGAGTTCGTTGTCAGCACCAGCGAATCAAGCCGGATAGCCTGCCGCAGTGTAGTCGGAAACAGCGATTCGGTCAGCGAAGCGACAACATCCGGTCCGGTTGCGAAAACGCGGCTTTAATAATTTGTCGTGCGGGTTGTTCATTGGTTACTGAATACCGCCCATCCACTTTTTAAGTTTGCCTGAGAAGAGCAGCAGCAGCGCGCCGAAGCCCAGGCTAAAATAAACGACGCTCAGGAACAACTGCGGCATCTGGGCGACATTCTCTTCATCGAATCCGCCTGCAAACAGACCGGCAACCAGGTTACCCAGCGACGTACCGACGAACCACAGGCCCATCAGCTGACTGGCATAACGCTTTGGCGCCAGCTTGGAGAACGAACTCAGTCCGACAGGACTCAGAAACAACTCAGCCAGCGTAAACAGCAAGTAAGTCCCCCCCAGGTAGATTGGCGACGTGCGTTCGCCCGTGACAGCGATTTTAGCGGCAAAGACCATGATAACATAGGCTAGCCCCAGCAGTAACAGACTCGTTGCCATCTTGGCCGGAACCGAGTAGTTGACCTTACGATTAGCGAGATAAACCCATAGTGATGCCAGCACGGGCGAGAAAATGACGATAAAGGCGGGATTCAAATTCTGAAACCAGCTCGATGGCATCTGCCAGCCGAAGAGTGTCAGCTCGGTGTAGCGGTCGGCGAAGATTTGCAGCGACGAACCCTGCTGCTCGTTACCAGCCCAATAGGCAGCCGATGCCAACAAAAATACGAACAACACAACGACCCGTTTCTTCTCTACACTGTCCAGCCCACCAGCCATCAGAATGTAGACGAAGTAGCTGATGGCCACCAGCGAGATAATGGCACCCATCGCCTTCGCCAGTCCCTGGGCGGTGGTCAGATCGAGTACACCCGTTACTTGTAAGACCATGAAAACCGCTACCAGTCCGGCCAGAAAAATAAGCAATGACTTATTACCGCCAGTCGATGTCGCTTTCGCCGTTTCTGATTGACGCGGTTCGTTGCCTATCTGACTCAGGTGCTTCTGACCCAGCAGCCAGAACGTAATCAGACCAAGCCCCATACCGACCGCAGCCGCGCCGAAACCATAATGCCAGCCTACTTTCTGTCCCAGATAACCCACAACGGTAATTCCAAGAAATGAGCCGATGTTGATACCCATGTAAAAGATCGAGAAAGCCGCATCGCGACGGGCGCCCCCTTCCGGATATAGCTCCCCAACAAGCGTACTAATGTTTGGTTTGAGTAAGCCCGTTCCGAGTGCCACAACGGTCAGACCCAGAAAAAACAGCGACTGACCCGCCGGAAAAGCCAGAATGATATGCCCCAGCATGATAATGATGCCGCCGTACCAGATCGACTTTCGCTGCCCGAGTAGGTTATCGGCGATCCAGCCGCCGGGTAGCGATAGCAGATAAACCGAAGCCGTGTAAATACCATAAATAGCAGCGCCTTCACTTGCCGTAAGGCCCATGCCGCCCCGCACATTATCGAGTAGAAAAAGGAGCAGAATAGCCCGCATTCCGTAATAGCTGAACCGCTCCCACATCTCCGTAAAAAAAAGCACGTACAGGCCGGTGGGATGCCCCGTGCGGGTAGTCGGTTTCGCAACTGTTGATTCCATGTAGTTTATCGTAGTAGAAAAGGCAAACCGAATATAATTTGGCTGATTTACCGGAAAAGGAATGGTAAAGATACCCACGTGCTGTCAATCCGACAACTAACTTGCGGACGCGACAACTGTGCTGCTATGCTGCTTCCCTTCGATTTCACGACAGATCCGTTTCTCATCCTTGATTTTTCAGCGACGAACCCCGACCTCGACCCCAACCGTCAACCACCGCTCGACCTGACAAACACGGCCGCTTTTTCCGACTATGTGTTTGGTAAGCTGGGGGCAGCAGGCGCTCGCGTTGGGGTGGGTGGCTATAACGAGCACCGGGTCATCTACCGCCGGAGTCCGCATTTCCAGCAGACAGAGCAGGCACCACGCGAAATTCATTTGGGCATAGACCTGTGGACCGATGCAGGAACACCCATTTTTGCACCTTTGGACGGTATCGTTCACAGCTTTCAGGACAATGCGCACTTTGGCGACTACGGTCCAACTATTATTCTTGAACATACCTACGAGGGTAAACCGCTATACAGTCTGTACGGCCACCTGACCCGTTCGTTGCTCGACGGTTTGTACGAAGGGAAACCGGTTCGGGCGGG
This sequence comes from Spirosomataceae bacterium, assembly GCA_022702045.1. GTDB lineage: Bacteria > Bacteroidota > Bacteroidia > Cytophagales > Spirosomataceae > Spirosoma. The sequence goes on along the minus strand of JAKONH010000353.1, from coordinate 7,933 downwards.
AGACAAACTGGCGGAGATTGGCCCCTACCCGGAGAACGGCGATTGGCCCCCGCACCTGCATTTCCAGCTGATGACGGACATGCTCGGCCATCAGGGCGACTTTCCCGGCGTCTGCTCCCTCACTGACCGCGCTTACTATCTGTCGATCTGCCCCGACCCGAATCAGCTATTGCACATTTCGGAACTGTGAGCGAGGAAGGGCATATCAGGGTTTTCGCCCAAACGTCAGCCCATCGACTAACAGCGTCTGAACACGACCGGCGGGATTGAGCGTGAACTGAGCCGTGGCGTTACCGTACCAGGCTTTATCGTAAGCCCCCCGGAACGTATCGTAGTGCCAGTGGGACAGCGTAGCCGTCAGCACCTCATTCACGTTAATCGCTAGCCGGTTACCGGTCACGGTTACCGTCGCTTCGCCGTAAAGCGGGCTTGTATATGTACCCGCGTAGGCCGCTAGCGGCACTGTCGGTTTTGTGTTAGCGACGCGTTGGGCGTTAATCGCCTGTTCGGCGTTCTGACGCTGCCGGTCCAGGCCATCGTATAGGGTTTTGAAGTCAGCACTCCAGTCGCGGGTACCACCCAGGGCAAACCAGTCGAATGTTTTATAGAGCAGCGCATGTCGCCCCTCGGCATGGTCGAGGTTGCCGAATACAAACACGCCCAGCTTTTCATCGGGTAACTGACCGGTAATAGCCGTAAGCCCCGATAGGCTGCCGGTATGAAAGTTCACCTTATGGCCTCGGTAATCATGTTGATACCAACCCAGGCTATACGTAAACCAGTTAGGCTTCAGCACCTGCATAGTTGCGTACTCGTCGTCGGGCACCATCGTCTGTGGGCGAAAAATCTCGGCCCAGGTCGCTGGTTTGAGCAGTCGCCCACCTGCGTACCGGCCACTGTCGAGCATACAGATCACCCACTTGCTAATGTCGTCGGCCGACGACCACACCGCCCCCGCCGAACCGATCTCACTATCGAGTCCGTACGGAATAACGCGGATGGTGTCATTGATGCGGACGTGCGGACGGGTCAGATTGTTATCGGCGATGTGCCCGCGCTTGGGTACGGTTCGAGTCATGCCCAGCGGTTGAAAGATGCGTTCCCGTATGGCTTCTGACCAGGTCTTGCCCATCAGCCGCTCGATAATCCGCCCAGCCGCCGAGTACATGGTGTTCTGATACACGTAACCCGCTCGAAACGAATAGACCGGTTTTACCAGTACCATTCGCCTGAACATTTCATTGGCCGGGATGGTCATTGCGCTGGTAAAAAAGTCGGTACCGCCCACCCCTGTATTGTGCAGCAACAAATCACGGATGGTCACCTGCCGGGTAACGTACGGTTCGTAAAACTGCAGCTCTGGCAGGTACTGGTAAACGGGATCATCCCAGCGTAGTTTTCCGGCGTCGACCAGCATTCCCAGCAGTGTAACAGTCATGGCTTTAGTTGTCGATGCACAGGCAAACAGCGTCTGTGTGTCAACGGGTTCGGGCCGTCCTACCTCGCGAACACCGTAACCCTTACTAAACAATACGCGCCCGTCTTTTACGACCGTGATCGCCATGCCGGGGATTACCCAGTCGCGCCGGACGCGCTCCGCGTACTGATCGAATGCCTGAATCTGTTTGGTAGAAAAAGCTTTCTGCGCGAGCGTGGGCAGGGCTACCAACAAGAAAAGCAGGGCGTACAGGCGCATCATATCAACGGGTAGCGGTGGGTTGGGGTGTTGGCTGGTAAAGAAAATAATCGTAGATGCTGCGGGTCAGTTGAGCAATGACCTGCTCACGGTCAGCCAGCGGCTGCGTTGAATAGCCAACAAACACGGCAATGGCGATATGCCCCGCGTCGCCTGGTAAAGTAATAACACCCACGTCGTCGGTGGCCGTTTCGTCGAGCGAGCCGGTTTTGTGGGCTACCACAGTGCCCGGGGGCAGGTAGCCCTTTAGCCGGTTTGCCCCGCCCCGGCACCGCGCCATGACCGCCAGCAGCGTATCCCGACTGGCGGGTTGCAGGGCCGTACCCCGGTACAACTGAGCCAGCAGGTTTACCATCGCATCGGGCGTCGAGCGGTCACGGGGGTCCTTATTGAAAGCCACTACGGCGGCTTTCGCCTGCTCGGGCTTAATGGTTTTCCCAAGCCGTCCGTAAAACCCCAGAGCCCACTGGTCAGCCGGGGGTAGAACGACGCCTTCCAGGTCGGCCAGCAGTTGAATAATCGATCGGTCGACCGACCTGCCCCGAATACCCAGCGCGTCGAGCCGTTGCTGTACGGCCCGCGGTCCACCTGCCAGCCGCAATAGTATATCAGTAGCCGAATTATCGCTGATGACAATCATTAGTTCGAGCAGGTTCTGTACCGACAGTTGCACGCCGGGTTTGGCAAAAAGCACGTCGAGCGTACCACTACCGGGGTGCAGATCATCCGGTTTTAGCTCCGTCATTGTCATCATCGACAGTTGCCCCTGCTCGATGCGGTGCAACAACTGGGCAGCGATAGCGACCTTGACCGTACTAGCCATCGGAAAAGAGTCCGTCGGATTCAGGCTTACATGCCGGCCACTTTCCAGGTGGAGCGCCGACATGCCTACACGTCCCTTCGCCAGTTTCGCAATACGCGCCAGTTCCTCGTTGAGCCGCTGCGTCGCGATATCGGCACTGCGCGTAACCGGTGGTGTCTGCGCGCTCGTTCGGTCCACTAGCAACACACTTACTACGATTAGTAGGGCTTGGGTGATGTTGGTGACAGCACGGCTCATAAAGCGTTGGTGGTCAACGGTACGTTAGTGCTTTCGGGGATACGGGCCAGGGCCTGCTCCAGATCATCCAGTAAATCGTCGACGTTTTCGATGCCGACCGAATAGCGAATCAATCCTTCTGGAATGCCAAGCAGGGCGCGTTGCTCCGCCGTTAGCTCAACGTGACTTGTTGTGCGGGGTGGGCCGGCCAGCGTGCTGACCGACCCTAAACTGGCCGCCAGATGTACGAACTTCAGGGCGGGCAGGAACTGCTTCACAGCCTCATACCCCGCTTTCAACGAAAAACTCATCATACTCCCGAAGCCCGCCATCTGTTCGCGGGCGATGGCGTGACCGGGATGCGTTTCCAAACCGGGAAAGAAGACGGTTTCGACTTTCGGATGCTCGCTCAGATACCGGGCAATGCGCAGCGCCGATGCATTCTGTCGCTCAATGCGTAGTTCGAGCGTTTTCATGCCCCGCGCAATCAGGTAAGCGGGTTCAGCCTGCAAACTGGCTCCGTTAATCTCACGGAAGCGAAATACCTGCTCGACCAGCTCTTTTTTTCCACACAGCACGCCACCCATCGCGTCGGAGTGGCCGCACAGAAATTTGGTAGCACTGTGCAACACCAGATCGGCACCGAGTTGCAGCGGGTTCTGATTGATTGGCGTGGCAAAGGTATTGTCGACCACGACTACTGCCCCGACCCGGTGCGCAGCAGCAGTCAGCCGACGGATGTCTACGATTTTGAGCGTGGGGTTGGTGGGCGTTTCCAGATAGAGCAGATCGCAGCCCTGCACGATTTCGGCTTCGATCTGCTCGTGATTCGTCGTATCGCACAGCCTGACATTAACCTGATAGCGGGGCAAAAAATCAAGAAACAACCGACTTGTGCCGCCATAGGTATCGTTGAGCGACACCACCCGTTTTCTCGGCCCCAGCAGCGCAAACAGCGTATTACTGATAGCACCCATGCCTGTGGCAAACGACGTAGCAGCCTCGGCTCCTTCCAGCACCCGAATTTTCTCTTCCAGTACCCGCACCGTTGGGTTGGTGTTTCGGCTATAGATGTGTCCTTCCGCCCGGCCCGTTGCTACAGCGTGCCACTCGTCCAGGTCGTGGTAAGCGTACGTAACGCTGTTGACAACAGGGGGCGTGATAGCCCCATCAGCAAAGGGTTCTGTTTCCCCGGCCCATACCGATGCGGTTCCTTTTCGGGCGCGTTTCATATCCATAAAATTCGGCTTCACGACTTAATTTCCGAACAAAATACGCATAAAGTCGCCTTTTAAGCATTATTTCGAAACTACCAGCTCGATTTATCAATAAGCTACACAGTCCCAGCCCGCTCGTGTAGTGATCATTGACAGCAGACCTAGTTTCAGGCAATCACATACGCTGATACAGTTAACTCTTCAGCACCTGCTCGCTCATCGGCCTCAACTGCTACCTATTCCTTATCCCCAACCTCAGTATGCTACTATATATTTTGGGTTTGAGCGCTACTTCTTTAGTTATTGTAAGTCGTCCTTTTAAACTTTCAAAATATTTTGAAAGTTTAAAAGGACGACTTACATTTGACCCATGACATTTGAGGAAGCAAAAGACACATTTATCCATACCTGGGGGACGCTGGCGACACAATGGGGCATTAGCCGGTCTATGGCGCAGCTTCACGCGCTGTTACTGATCTCGCCCAATTCCCTGAGTACGGAGGAGATCATGGAGCAACTTCAAATTTCACGCGGTAACGCCAGCATGACCTTACGCGACCTGATGGACTGGGGGCTGATTTCCAAGCAGCTTAAACCGGGCGAGCGCAAAGAATTTTTCTGGGCAGAGAAAGACATCTGGAAAGTGGCACGGCAGGTAGCCAAAGAACGTCGTCGCCGTGAGATTACCCCTGTAGTAGAGGTACTGAACGAGTTGAAAAATATCCCTACCGATACGCCTGAAGCCCAGGAGTTTCAGCGCGTGATGACGGGCCTGAGTAACGTCGTCGGCTTTGCAGACAGTACGCTTAACGCGGTTATCAAAGCCGAAGAAAACTGGTTGATGAGCCAGTTTATAAAAGTGTTCCGTTAATTTTTTATCTATTTGTTTCAATAATTTCTGAAAGTTTAATATTATGGAAAACTTTATTTCGCTCTCAAATGAACAACAACGTATTTATCGTGCATGGGTATTTACGCCAATTGTAGCGCACATTCTGAGTGGCCTGACAGGCTTTGCATCGGTTCTCTTATTCCCTATTCTTGTTACGGTAGGCTATTATATCTTCTTTAAGCAGTACCCTTCCTTTGCTCACCCAGCGCGTTGGTTTTTCACCTTACCGTTGACATTCTACATTTGGGTAAAATGGGGCCCTGCCATCACTTCCTTAGATAATCACAACATTCTACCCGGCGTTGTTGCCTACTACATTGGTCAGTTTATCAATGCCTTCGCAATTCCTCTACTATCTAGTGAGGACTATTCAGACGATTTTATTGGCTGGCTGGTGGCCCAATCGGCCGCGCTAATTATCTGGCTAGTGGCACACACCCTATTAACGAATAGTACGTCGTCTTACTACTCGTATGAATATTTCATTGTATACCCGATCATCGGATTGATAGCGCAGAGTTTAAGTGGTTTTTTTCTGTTTGGTAGGTATATCATTAATTAAACTATTGACTATCAACCAACTGCCTACCAGGACTAATAAACCTAAACGATTTTCGAAAATCGTTTAGGTTTACACCGGCTGAATAAGATCCCAGAGATTGCCATACAGATCGGCGAAGACCCCGACGGTGCCGTACGGTTCTTCGACCGGACCACGTGTAAACGTTACTCCGGCGGCACGCAGGGCGTTGTGGTCGCGCCAAAAGTCATCAGTGTATAGAAATAGAAAAACGCGTCCGCCGGTCTGATTACCGACCCGGCTGCGTTGCTCATCAGAGTCGGCACGGGCTAGTAACAGGCTGAAACCGGTACTGCCACGCGGGGCTACGCGTACCCACCGCTTGGTAGCACTCAGACGAGTGTCTTCCAGTAAATCGAACGAAAGTTTCTGCGTGTAAAAAGCAATGGCGTCGTCATAATCGTGGACCAGTAGCGCCATTTGGCCAATGTGCTGATTCATGCCAAAAAGACACCACCATTTGCCAGTCAGTTCCCGGTAACTATGCTTTACAACATTTGCGTTGGGCAGCCGGTTAGACAATCTGTTCTCACTCAACGACACACAATGAAACAATTCCTGATTCCGGCTCTGCTTGGCCTGAGCCTGGTCACCAGTTGCCAGAAAAAAGAAGGCACCGACAGCACCTCTGCAGGCAATGAAACCGACACGTCAGCCCAGACGGTCGCGACGATTGGCGACCCGAAACTGCTGTACACGCTGGCAGCCCGGTACAATACCCCCGATGGGCTGGCCATTGGCCCCGACAGTTCGATCTATTTATCTGTCCCGAACCTGGCGAACAATACCTATCCCGGTGTCATCGTCAAATTTGCCGCCGACTCCGTACAGCTCTTTACCACGCTACCTCCACAGCCCGATACAAAACACGCAGCCCCGATGGACCTCGCTTTTGGCCCGGACGGCAATCTATATTATGCCGAGAATCAGTACGAAAACAGCAAAGACTACAAGTCGCGGCTAATGCGGATCACGATGCAGAACGGCAAACCAGGCAAGATCGAGCCAGTAGTCGTCAATTTTGGGCTGGCCAATGCTGTGGTCTGGAAGGGCAACACCATCTACGTAACCGATAGTCAGTGGGACATGCCTGACAACGACAAGGGTAGTGCCGTCTTTCATTTCAAACTGGATGAGTTGAACAAAGGCACTGTTGCGCTGAAGCCAAAGACGATGGACTCGCATGTGCTGGCAACGTTTACAACCACCGTTAACGAAACTGGCGTTGACAACGGAGCCGATGGACTGGATTACGATAGCAAAGGCAATTTTTACACCGGTTCGTTTGGCGACGGTACGCTCTACAAAATGACACTCAAATCCGACGGTACGTTGGCGTCGAAAGAAACCGTAAAAGTTAGTTCCCCCATCAGTTGCGTCGATGGACTGATCGTAGACCGCCGGACCGACAAGCTGTACGTCTGTAATTCCCGCACCAATGCCATTCAGGTCGTTGACCCGAACGGTACGGTTAGCACACTGGTACAAAACCCAGATACCGATGGAAAAGACGGCCGGGTCGATCAGCCCGCCGAGGTCTTGTTGAAAGGCAATCGATTGTATATCACTGATTTCGACAAGCCGGAAAAACACTTCGTTAATAAGAAGGCCGATCAGGTACACACAATGTCGTATGTCGATTTAAAGTAAGCCGCCTTGATACGTCAGCCGGGTCTGTGTCATTCAATAAAGATTGAGTGACTTCAGGCCCGGCTGCTGGTTTAGTAATAAACAAAATCAAGAACGTACTCATGCCACAAGCACCCGCTGATTTCAAGCCGCTACGTTACGACCCTACCTACGAACAACCCGAACCCGACGAAGCCGAAACGATCCAGGAAATTATGGATACGATGGCCGAGATTCAGCGAAAGACGTATCAATCGCAGGGACACGCCATCCGAAGTGTACATGCCAAAGGCCACGCTATTCTGAACGGTGAGCTGGAAGTATACGACAATCTGCCGCCTTATCTGGCACAGGGCTTTTTTGCAAAGCCCGGCAAATACGCGATCATCGCCCGTCTCTCGACACAGCCGGGCGATGTGCTACCTGACAGCGTATCGACACCTCGCGGTATTTCATTTAAAGTGCTGGGTGTGGAGGGCGAACACCTGCCCGGTGCCGACGAGTCGACAACGCAGGATTTCATCGTAGTGAACAGCCCTGTTTTTCCGCAGAAATTGAAAGATTTTCTTAGCGGTCTGAAACGGTTCGATGCGTTGACCAACAAAGCCGAAGGGTTCAAGGAGGTATTCTCCAAAGTGCTGCGCGCGGCTGGTGAAGTCGTTGAATCCGTGACCGGCTCCGACGAGGGCGTTATGGCGGGTATGGGCGGACAATTAGCCAAGCATCCTATGGGCGACACGTATTATTCGCAGGGAGCCTTCCTGTACGGCGATTACATGGCCAAATTTGCGCTGACGCCCGTATCACCCAACCTGACCTCGCTGAAAGGGCAGGACATCGATGTCGATAGCGATAAAGACGCCCTTCGCCATCTGCTGAA
>JAKONH010000344.1 GCA_022702045.1 Spirosomataceae bacterium | reverse complement strand
GATTCGCAACATGGTATGCAACCGCTGCAAACGGGTAGTGCGCGATGAACTCGAAGCGCTGGGCCTGACGGTAGGGCGTGTCGACCTTGGGGAAGTTGAAATTGGTGAATTACCCCCATCCGTGACGATGGATGATGTACGTCGGGTATTGCAGGCCAATGAGTTTGACCTGGTCGAAGATCGACGACAGTCGTTGGTTGAGCATACGAAACTCTTGCTCATCAACGAGATACAGCACCTGAAGGGCGACCGCCTGCCAACGGAAAATATCTCGACTTTTCTGGAGCGCAAGCTGGGCTATGAATATTCGTACCTCAGCAGCCTATTCTCCGCCAGCGAAGGGCAGACGGTTGAGAAATACGTGATCGCGCTAAAGATCGAGAAGGTAAAGGAGTGGTTGCGGTACGGGGAAATGACCCTTAGTGAGATGGCATGGCGACTGATTTACAGCAGCGTTCAGCACCTGTCCAATCAGTTTCGGCAGGTTGTTGGTCAGACACCGGGTCAATTCCGTAAAGCCGCCCAGGTTGACCGACGCAGCCTGGATACGTTGTAAGTGTGTTGTAGCCTGGACCGGTCTGGGCTACAGGCTACAACTGATGCACAAACCCGGAATTCTGTAAAAACGGAATGTATCGTGGTGAGTTAAGTTTGCAGACCAACGATGGTCGCTAACCAAAATCAACGACTTATGGAAACGATGCAACACGAACACAATCACACGGATACCTGCTTTGACTGTGCTGAAGCCTGCGAGCGCTGCGTAACGGCCCTGCTGGAAATGGGCGACGAAGACAGCAAGGGCCATGACCTGACCGCCTGCATCAAACTCTGCCGCGACTGTGCCGATATCTGTACCCTCTGTGGTCGACTGGCAGCCCGTGGTTCGCAGTTTATGCAATCGTACATGCAGGTTTGTGCCGAAGCCTGCGAAGCGTGCGCTGCCGAATGCGAAAAACACGCCGACCACGTTGCCCATTGCAAAGCCTGTGCGGAGGCCTGCCGGAAGTGCGCCGAAGAATGCCGTTCGATGGTAGCATAAAGTCGGTTTACGATAGTCAGCTTTCTGTTTACCGTTCTGCTTTACACCATAGCCTATCGTCACAACAGTAGAACACACTGTCTCTGGAAGGAGTAGCCCCTCTCCTGTACTGGGAGAGGGGCGGTCCGAGGGGTCGGCCGCTGCCGGGAGGGTGCAACCACAACCACTACAACCTATGAAAAACATATTCCTGCTTCTCCTCTGTACAACCATTGCCTCAATCGCGCAGGCACAGCAGGCTAATCATGCCGGTCATGCCATGCCGGGGATGACCAAAGCGGGCACTGACAGTACTAGGGCCGGTATGGACATGCCTGATATGTCCATGCGTATGAAAAATTACGGCCTGACGATGGATACAAGCATGTCGGGCATGACGCATTCGTTGTCGCGAAACCTGCCTATGAATCGGAACGGGTCGGGAACGTCGTGGCATCCTGACAATACGCCGATGTACGCGTACATGACTCCAACCGCGTCCAACGGCTGGACGTTGATGCTGCATTATGCGATTTACCTGCGCTACACGGCGCAAAACAGCAACAACGCCGACGGACGGGGGCGCGCACAGCAGTTCGGCGCTCCCAACTGGTTTATGGGTATGGCGCAGCGCAAGGTTGGCCGGAAGGGCTTGTTTCAGGCGCGGGCCATGCTCTCGTTCGACGCGCTGACAGTGGGTAATGGTGGCTATCCGTTGCTGTTTCAGACCGGTGAAAGTTACAAAGGACGGCCCCTGATTGATAAGCAGCACCCGCACGATCTCGTGTCGGAACTGTCAGTCAGCTACACGCATGCGTTTAGCCGCGATATCGACTTGTATGGTTATCTGGGTTATCCCGGCGAACCGACGGTAGGGCCACCTGTGTTCATGCACCGCATTTCGGCTTTTGGTATATCCGATGCTCCGTTGAGTCACCATTGGCAGGACGCAACTCACATCACTTTTGGCGTCGCAACGGTCGGCTTCCGGTACAAATGGGCGAAGCTCGAAGCCTCGACGTTTAAAGGGCGTGAACCCGACGAGAATCGCTACGACTTTGATCGTCCCCGTTTCGACAGTTACTCATACCGGTTATCGGTCAACCCGTCGCCTTCGCTGGCACTCCAATTCTCGCAGGGCTACATCAAAAGCCCGGAAGTACTGCATGGCGACGAAGATGTGCTTCGTACAACGGCATCGGTACTGCACAGCAAAGGGCTGGGACCACAGCGCTATATTACCTCGGCCTTTGTCTACGGCCTGAACGGCCACGTTGGCGATGGACATACATCGGGTCGTCCTGAGAATTCGTTTCTAGCTGAAAGTAGTCTGCAACTCGATAGGGTCAACTTCTTTGGGCGCTACGAAAACGTCGGTAAATCAGCTGAAGAACTGGTGCTGTACAATCCGACAAGCTCATCAGCCGATGCGTTCCGTACAAACCCTGTGCTGACAATCAACAGTTTGACGTTGGGGATGAATTACCGGCTGGTTCAATACAAAAACACGGATCTTGTGCTGGGCGCGCAGACGACGCTCAGTATGCCTGATCAGTTGTTACAACCTGTGTATGGAAAAATGCCGATTTCGGGCCAATTTTATCTGCGGCTGTCGCCGAGCCTGATGACGATGGCATCGATGCATAACATGCACAGAATGAGCCGTCGATCTGTGCACGGAATGCACCATTGAGTATAAAAATTTGTTTGAAAGTGAGACCCATCTGCGGATGCACACGTCAAACGGTAGATCGTACACGTTAAACCAATAATCCAATGATTCGTAACCTGATTCTAACCGCTGCTACCACGCTGCTATTACTGGGCAACACATTCGCCGGACCCAAGGACGACAAAGAGAGAGAAGTGAAAATCAAAACGTCGGCCGTGTGTGGCATGTGCAAAGCCCGCATCGAACGCAACCTGGCGTTTGAGAAAGGCGTCAAAGAAGCCAGCCTTGACGTGAAATCGAAAGTGGTCACGATCAAGTATAATTCGGATAAAACGGACGTATCCAAGCTGAAAGCAAATATCAGCAAAACAGGTTACGACGCGGAAGAAGTAGCTGCCGATGAAGCGGGCTATAACAAGCTGCCAAGCTGCTGCAAAAAAGACAGCGACATGGCACATCAGTAAGCCATCGAACGGTAACTAATTACAGCAAAAAGGCGGCTGGTTCACTCGAACCAGCCGCCTTCTTTGGTTAGCCCTAAACGGTTTCAAAAACCGTTTAGGGCTCTTAGTACTAATATGCCTTCAACCCGCTATCGAGGAATTTGACGAAGTTTTCGGGTTCGTAATTCGCTCCCTGCGGGGTGGCCAGTTCTTTGCCATTGTTGTCCAGCAAGACATAGTATGGTTGTGAATTGGTGTTGAACTGGCTAGCCTGTAGATCACTCCACTGATTGCCAACCGTCCGAATCGTTTTCCCGCTATAGCTCGACACGCGTTGCTCCGTTGTAGGTAATTCAGTCTTATCATCGACGTATAACTGAATCAGTACATAGTCGTTACGCAAGCGTTTCAGGACGTCGGGTTTGGGCCATACGCTGGCTTCCATCTTGCGGCAGTTGACGCAGGCATGTCCCGTGAAGTCGATCATGACAGGCTTGTTGACTTTCTTCGCATAAGCCATCCCTTCTTCATAATCGAAGAACGCATTTAGGCCCAATGGCGCTTCAAAAATATCGCCGTATTTCCTGGGCGTCGCGCTTTCCGATTCCGCAACCGGATAGGCGCCCAGCGAACGGGTGTACAAGTCGAAGTCCTGTGTTTGCTGCGGGGGCAAAAAAGCAGACACCGATTGCAATGGAGCGCCCCAAAGCCCAGGAATCAGGTACAGTGCAAAAGCGAGCGAAATAATCGACAGAAACAGCCGGGGAACCGAAATGCTGGTCAGTTCGCTGTCGTGCGAAAAGCGAAGTTTACCCAGCAGGTAGAAGCCCATCATGCCAAAAATGATAACCCATAACACCAGGAACACTTCCCGGTCGAACCACTGCCAATGGTAGGCAAGGTCGACGTTGGAAAGAAATTTTAGTGCCAGTGCCAGTTCCAGAAAGCCTAGTGTTACCTTCACTGAGTTGAGCCAACTCCCTGATTTTGGCAGCGAGGTCATCCACGACGGGAAGAGCGAGAACAGCGTGAAGGGTAGCGCGAGGGCCAGCGCGAAGCCGAACATACCTATCGCCGGACCGAGCAATTCGCCCATCGAAGCGGCCTGCACGAGCAGTGTACCAATGATCGGACCAGTGCAGGAGAAGCTAACCAGCGCCAGCGTGGCCGCCATGAAGAAGATACCAATCAGGCCACCTTGGTCCGCTTTAGCGTCCATCTTGTTTGCCCAGCTCGTCGGTAGCATGATCTCGAACGCCCCAAAAAACGACGCGGCAAAGACGACCAGCAGCAGGAAAAAAGCGAAGTTGAAAATGCCGTTGGTCGACAGATCATTTAAGGCATCGGCACCAAAAATAACCGTGATTAGTAAGCCTAGTGCCACATAAATGACAATGATCGACACGCCGTAAATCAGCGCATTGCGAATGCCTTTCGCCCGCGTCCCCGACTGCTTGGTAAAGAAGCTGATCGTCATGGGTAGCAACGGGAAGATACAGGGCATGAAAATAGCCGCGAATCCACCGACCAGGCCAGCCAGAAACGTTACCCACAGTGAATCTTTAACCGGCTCAGGCGTCGCCGTTTCCGCCACTGCTGTTTCATTGGCTGTTGTCGCCTGGGCTGTATCGCTCGTGGCAGATTGCGGGGCAACCTTAGCCGTATCGGCGGGGGCAACGACGGGCGTCTGATCGACGGGGGTAAACTCAATATCGTCGGTAGAAATGGTATCCTGCGCCCAGAGTGGCTGAACGGCCGACAGGCTGATAACTACCCAGACAAGCGCCATCCACGCCCGGCCTGCCGATAGCATCCGAAGGTAATTCATGAGAATAACAGCTTAATTGTTATTTAACAGGGATACTAAACGCAACTTCGTCGGGGGGCAGGCACTTCTGATCGTTGCAGCTCATGTATTCCAGTTTGCCCTTCACCGTGACGGGACCACTCCCTTTCAGCTTCACCTTCTGCTGGAAAACAACGGTGTTCTCGAAGTAGCTTACTTCCATGTCGAACGTCTTCTCCAGTTTGGTGATGGGCTTCGGTTCCTGCGTTTTTCCCACCAGCGTATATACTGGCGACGAATCGAATGTAAACGATGTTTTAATGGGGCCACCGTCCTTCACGGTCTGCGAATAAATATGCCAGCCTTTGTCCACTGTCGCTTTCAGCAGCACAACGGCTTCCGTCGGACTGGTCTTCTTGGCAGCATAACTCCAGTGAACTGGGTTGATGATCTGCGCTTTCGCGGATACAGTTGCCAGCAGAACAAGGCTGGCCAGAAAAAACTTTTTCATGGGGGTGTACGGGGCTTTCTAGAGCCTGTCTGGTAGACAGTATAGGCTACTAACCTATATCGACGCAAATAACGTTCGGTTTAGGTTGCATAACATGTCGTATGACTCTTTTTCTTCGATGCCGTGAAAGCCAAACGAGATACTGGTCAATGGGTAACTTTAGGGTAGATTATCAACGCTTCTTCGATAAATTAAGTAATAAACTTTGTAATTCCTGATTAATCAGGCGAACTGACGATTGTAACTGGTTGAGCATGTTGGCGCGCGTATGCAGGTCGTCGGCCCGGTACGATCCTCCGGCCTCGAAATAGAGAGTGCGTTCGGCGTCCGATGTGCCCGATAATACGTAGTCGAGCCACCGTTGCCGGATGTTATGGGCAATAGAATACTGCTGACTGTTGCTGAATGTCTTTTCATTGAGCACATACCAAACGGCCGGCGAATACGTGGTTGAGGTCTTTTTCTGTTTCCAGACATCGGTCAGCAGGTTGCGTTGGTGCTGAAAGGGTACGCGCTGATTTGACGAAAAGGCAGCCGCCCCCCCGAGCGCTGCACTAATAAGCCCCCCGCTGATACCCGTTATCTTATCGGCGTTATCGCCGGAGATGAACGCCGTGACAACGGTCGTAATTGCACCGACTACGACCGAGCCAATCGTTAGTCGGCGGATGCGTCGGTCATCCTGCTCATCGAGGTACGTCGCTAACTGATCGGCCCGCTCTCCTTCGCAGTCGAGTTCGGCCGCGAGACTAGCAATCTGCGTTTGTGCCGATAGCAGGCGGGTTAAAATCTGCTGACGAATTTGCTCATCGTCCTGAGCCGATAACTGATTCGGCTGCGCGAGTTGCTGAAGCTGTGGGATGATGGCAACAGCATTGGCAACCAGTAGATCGTGCCGCGAAAACTGATGAGCTAGTGTAGGCGACAGCGACAGGACCGAATCCAGATTGGCAAGTGGCTGTTCCGCCGGATCGTATTTGTAGGACAGGGGCGGGTCGCAGTATGTACTGAACGTGGCGGAGCGGCTGAAGTGCGGTTTGGCCGATGAACAGCCCTGCAAAAGCGCGGTGGCCACTAACAGGACAAAATACAGTCGGAGGCAGGTCGACGAGAGCACGAATCTGTTGACGTAATGGGTGAACGACAAACCTACGCTGTTCTAAACAAAATCAGTTGGAATCGGTCATGTTTGCGTAGCTTGCCGTTGCCTTATGATCTACAAAAATACCCTTGCGTTCGCGCAGCAGCTCGATCAGGCCGATATACTGGCTCCTTTCCGCGATCGCTTCTTCATTCCCAAACGCGACGGGCGTCCGCTTATTTATCTCTGCGGTAACTCACTTGGTCTGCAGCCAAAAGCTGCCCGGCAGGCCCTGAATCATGAACTCGATACGTGGCAAAATCTGGGCGTAGACGGCTGGTTCGAGCAGGCCGACGAGCAGCAGCGCGAAGGGGCGGGGCGCCCCTGGTTGAACTACCACGAAAGTTGCAAACAAGCGCTGGCCGACATCGTGGGAGCAACCGGTGACGAGGTATGTCCGATGAACGCGCTGACGGTGAACATTCACCTGTTATTGGCGTCATTCTACCGTCCTACGGCGACGAAATACAAGATACTGACAATTAAGGGGGATTTTCCGTCGGACCAGTATGCGCTCGAAACGCACGTCAGGCACCGGGGGTTTTCGCCCGCTGATGCGATCATTGAGATTGCGCCACAACCCGATTCGGGCCTGATTCACACGACTGATTTACAACGGGCCATTGCCGAGCATGCTGATGAGCTGGCGGTGATCTGGCTTAGCGGCCTCAATTACTACACGGGTCAGGTATACAATATGGCTGCGCTGGCCGGTACGGCGCAACAGCATTGCATACCCATCGGTCTTGATCTGGCCCATGCCATCGGCAACGTACCGCTGCGCCTGCACGACTGGGGTGTTGATTTTGCCACTTGGTGTTCGTACAAATACCTTAACAGTGGCCCTGGCGGTATTTCTGGCATTTTTGTACACCAGAAGCATCACGAACAGAACCGCGTCGGCGGACCGCTACCCCGGCTGGCGGGCTGGTGGGGGTATCGCGAAGCTGAACGGTTTCAGATGACGCCAGGCTTCGATCCGGCGGCTGGTGCCGACGGCTGGCAGATCAGCACACCACCGATCCCGGCGCTGGCACTACATCGGGCTGCGCTGGCGATCACAGCAAAAGCCGGGCTACCGGCTATGCGGCAGAAAAGCGAGCACCTGACCGGTTTTCTGGCGTACCTCATCGCGCAATATGACGCGATTCAGCTACTCACACCTGATGATGTCAATCAGCGCGGTTGTCAGCTATCCCTGCTGGTGCGTAAGCGCGGGAAGGAACTGTTCGACCACCTGACCCAAGACGGTATCATTGGCGACTGGCGCGAACCCGACTGTATTCGGCTGGCTCCCACACCCCTGTACAATACCTTTGAGGAGGTCTGGCATGTAGGCCAATCGCTACGACGATTTTTTGGCCGAGTTGGCTAGCTGCTGCCGTTCTTCCAGCAACAGCGTTGCTCCTCTATAAATGTTACGAATGCCCTCTTCAATCTGAACCCAACCCTCATCAGTACTCAGCTCAATATCAAGCATACTGCGTTTCTGCTGACTCATAAACGTTAGAAACGACATGGCACTGATGACGATCGCCGAGAAGGCCCGGCCGGTTTTGCTATTGAGTACGTCGGAAACACTGTCGATCAGTTTGCGGAGCTGTCCTTCCCGCTCATGTATCAGGGGGTTTATGAATGAGTCGTTACCCATCAGGTTGGCCTTGAGAAATTGCTGCATCTGCACATCCTGCCGCAACCGCCTGTACTCCCGC
>JAKONH010000341.1 GCA_022702045.1 Spirosomataceae bacterium | reverse complement strand
GATACAGCTCATTCTCGACCATTATCCTGTCAAGAGTATCAAAGACATCGGCTCAGCGGTGCAGATTCCTTACGTCAACACCCCGTGGACGGAGAAGTTTTTTTCGATTGGCGGCAAGAAGATGAGTCTTGACAATATCGAGCATGGTACACTGCGCAAGCAGTTTAACGATTCACGGATTCATTTCGCGTTGGTGTGTGCCGCCAAGTCCTGCCCGCGTCTGCGCAACGAAGCCTATACGCCCGCCCGGCTTGCCGAGCAACTGAACGAACAGGGCGTCGACTTTTTGAACGATCCCACCAAAAATGCCATCGCCCCCACCCGCGCCAGTCTGTCGAAACTTTTTGACTGGTATGAAAGCGACTTTACGAAAAACAAACGCTCGGTGGTGTACTGGATAAATCGTTACTCGCAGACGAAGATCAACGACGACACACCCATCTCATATCTGGATTACAACTGGCAGTTGAACGAACAGTAAGCCAGCCGGATACAGGTCTGGTCGACAGACGGGGCAAACAATACCATTCGGCGGCTGTTCATACAACGAAGCCTGACCAGGCTGAACAGGATTGGTTATGCCGAAAAAAATCGTTTACTGGTTTAGAAATGACCTTCGCCTACACGACAACGAAGGATTTACCCGCGCCCTGTCCGGCGCCGACACAGTACTGCCTGTATTTGTTTTTGATATCGGCTGGTTTGCCGAATTACCGGCCATCGGTTTTCGAAAGATGGGAATCTTTCAAGCCAATTTTCTGCGACAATCAGTCATCGACTTACAATCCTCACTTCGTAGTCGCGGGGGCGACCTACTGATTCGTGTTGGTAATCCAGTGACAATACTGGCCGAGATAGCCCGTGATAGTGAGGCCGATGCCATTTACGCTAGCAAGGAGGTAACGCAGGAAGAGACAGATATAGAGTCTGATCTGAGCAAGCGGCTTAAACCGCTCAACATTGACCTCGACCTGATCTGGCAATCGACGCTGTATCATGTGCGTGATCTCCCATTTGCCATCGCTAAACTTCCCAACGTCTTTACACAGTTTCGCAAGGAAGTAGAGAAACGGGCGGATGTTCGTGAGTTGATCCCTGTGCCCGAACGCGTATCGGTATCGGCAGATCAGAATATGGGTACGATTCCAACCCTGGCAGAACTCGGCTACTCGCCCGACGAAATCAGGCGTGTCGACCAGTTGGACTCACGAGCGGTTTTACCGTTTCAGGGTGGCGAGTCAGCAGGTATTAGCCGACTGGATCACTATCTGTGGGGCAGCGATCAGCTACGGACGTACAAAGACACCCGCAATGGCATGTTGGGCGAAGGCTATTCATCGAAGTTTTCGGCCTGGCTGGCATTGGGCTGTCTGTCACCCCGGTTTATTTACCATGAAATAAAGCGGTACGAAGCCGAGCGCGTTGAGAACGACTCGACGTACTGGCTGGTGTTCGAGTTACTCTGGCGCGACTTTTTCCGGTTCGTAGCCCTGCGCTTTGGCAATAGAATTTTCAAAATCAGTGGTATTCGCAATGATATCACCAAACGTTGGCGACGCGATCAGGATTTATTTCTGCGCTGGGCTGCGGGCGAGACGGGCATTCCATTCATCGATGCCAACATGCGGGAGTTGAACGCCACTGGCTTCATGTCGAATCGAGGTCGACAAAATGTTGGGAGTTTTCTGGTAAAGGACCTGGGCATCGAATGGACCTGGGGAGCCGCTTATTTCGAAAGCCAATTAATCGACTACGATCCGTGCAGCAACTGGGGCAACTGGAATTACGTGGCCGGTGTTGGCAACGACCCCCGCGAAGACCGCTACTTCAACATACTGTCGCAGGCCACACGCTACGACGAACAGGGGGCTTACGTGAAACACTGGCTTCCCGAACTAGCCAGTGTGCCTGCGGACCGGATACACAAGGTCTATGATCTGCCGAAAGCTGAGTTAGGGCAGTATGGCGTTTATCCCGGCGACAACTACCCATTACCGATCGTCAGGCCCGAACGGTGGACGGACGTCAAATTCAACCGCTGACGTATATTCAGCTGAATTTATCCGCAGTTTTATTCAATTTTATCACCAACAAAATCGATTTCATCTACACACGTCATGTCAAAGTCGCTCATCATCGTGGTTGTCATCGCCCTTATTCTGGGCATGTATGGCTGTAGCTCATACAACGGACTGGTTACCAGTGATACCAACGTACAGGAAAAATGGTCGCAGGTACAAACGCAATACCAGCGTCGTTCTGATCTGATTCCAAATCTGGTCAATACCGTAAAAGGAGCCGCTAATTTTGAAAAGGGTACACTGGTGGCCGTGCAGGAAGCCCGTTCGAAAGCCACTTCGATCAACTTAACTGCCGATCAGCTGACGCCCGAAAACGTGCAGAAGTTTCAGGCTGCGCAGGATCAGCTCAGCGGTTCGCTCTCTCGTCTGCTGGCTGTAGCGGAGAACTACCCCAATCTGAAAGCCACGCAGAACTTCTCTGAACTACAGGCACAGCTGGAAGGAACGGAAAACCGTATATCGGTAGCTCGTAACGATTTCAACGGCGCCGTCCGGGGATACAACCAATCGGTACGATCGTTCCCCAATAACATCTTCGCCGGTATCTTCGGCTTCCCTGTGAAAGGTTTCTTCGAGGCCTCGCAGGCCGCTCAGAACGCCCCTTCCGTACAGTTCTAACAACCGGAAACCGTCCGGGCCAGGGTATTACCCTAGCCCGGACGGTTAATTCTCCTTGCGCATGAGCAGCCCATTCACAACAGCCGAACAGGAGCAGATCATCGACGCGATCCGGCGGGCAGAGCAGGCCACGTCGGGCGAAATACGTGTCCATATCGAAGCACACTGCTCGTCGCCCGACCCAGTTCAACGAGCCATCGACGTGTTTCACCATCTGGGGATGCATGAAACCAAGCAACGCAACGGGGTCCTGTTTTACCTGGCTCACACCGATCACAAATTTGCGATCGTGGGCGACGAAGGGATTAATCAGCAGGTACCGAGCGATTTCTGGCAAAGCACTAAAGACCTGATGCGTGGCTACTTCGTGCAGGCACAGTACGTAGAAGGACTGCGACAGGGTATCAACCGTGCTGGTCAGCAGTTGAAGCATTATTTTCCGTACGATGGAGCCACTGATGTCAATGAGCTTCCCGACGACATTTCGTTTAGTTAGTCCTACCGTGAACGTTACCACCTCTACATCACTAGCTCGTTTGTTGCCCACCAGTTTACTAGTGGTGCTCTTGTCGTTAGTGACATTGGCGGGTTACGCTCAAAGCGCGTCGTTAGCCGATTCGGTTATTCCGGCTCGTCCGAATCCACCCCGCCTGGTTAATGATTTTGCGGGGGCGCTCAGCGCACAGGAACGCACCCGACTGGAACAGAAACTCACAGCCTATAACGATTCGACCTCAACGCAGGTCACCATCGTAATCGTCAAAACGACAGAGCCCTACCCGATCGGCGACTTTGCCTTCCAGGTAGGTCGTAAATGGGGTGTTGGCCAAAGTCAGAAAAACAACGGCCTCGTGCTAGCCTGGGCTACGCAGACCCGAAAAGTATACATCGCCACAGGCTATGGTCTGGAAGGGGCCATTCCCGACGCTATCGCCAAGCGAATCATAGCCAACGATATTGTCCCAGCCTTTAAAGAACAGCGCTATTTCGACGGCCTTGACGCAGCAACCACCGAGATTATTCAACGGGCGCAGGGCGAGTACAAAGCTGATCC
The DNA here is from genome assembly GCA_022702045.1 of Spirosomataceae bacterium. Taxonomy (GTDB): domain Bacteria; phylum Bacteroidota; class Bacteroidia; order Cytophagales; family Spirosomataceae; genus Spirosoma. Next base: position 5,166 of record JAKONH010000341.1, on the reverse strand, counting down.
ACGCTCATCAGACGATGATGGCGGTTTTGGCGGCCTCTTTTTACTAATCGTCGTTGGCCTGATCATCTTCGTCATTTTCGCCAACCGAAATCGCGGTGGTGGTGGCGGCAGCAACCGGAACCGGGGTGGCGGCTTCTTCCCGCCGGTTTTCTTTCCAACGTCGACAGGTTCAGGCTGGGGTGGCTCCAGCGGTGGAGGTGGTTTCGGCGGAGGAAGTGGCGGTGGGAGCTTTGGAGGATTCGGCGGAGGTAGCTTCGGGGGCGGTGGTGCCGGGGGCGACTACTAGTTTGTCGTCTGATTGCGAGCCGCCAGATAAGTAGCCCCTACCAGGGCAGCCAACAGCAAGATACCCGCAATTTCAAACGGCACAACGTACTCCGTCATCAGTTGTTTCCCGATCGTTTGTATCGTAGACTGCCAGCCAATCGGCTCGTTGAACAGCGGAAAGTTTGCCCGCGCCAGCAACGTATACAGCGCAACAAATAAGCTTGCAGCGATCGCAAAACCGACCAATGTTGTTCCCGTCCGATTCAGCGACGGCACTCGATTGGCCGTCTGACTATTGACCATAGTTACTGATTCAGCTTTGTGGGTCAGCATCACACCGAAAATAACCAGCACCAGAACGCCCCCCACGTAGATCATAATCTGTGCAACAGCCAGAAAATCAGCGCTAGCCAGTACGAATAGTCCGGCCACGCCTAGCAGTGTGAGTAGCAGAAAAAACGCTGCGTACAATACGTTGCGGGTTACCAGTACTGCAATGGCACCGAGTAGCGTAAGCGCCGAAAATCCGTAGAAAGCGAGCTGAATCACAGCGGGAATAAGAAAGGTGTATTAAAAGACCGATTGACTGAAGCCGACGTTATGCCGCTTCGTCCCCGTCCAATGTTGGCTTAGGCTTCATTGTCGGGCGGAAGGCCGGTTTAGGTTTCGGCTTTTCCGCAGTTGACAGTTCCTCCGTCGATTCCTCCGCTTTATTCACTATCGGTTCATCGATTGGCGTTGGCTTCATCGTTGGTCGAAAATCAGCTGATTTCGCCTTAAGAGCTTCGGGAGCGGCATCAGTTGCCGGTTCGGCAGTTGATTCAACAGCGGGAGCAACGTCCGTCGGTTTCATCGTTGGCCGGAATAGCGCTTTAGGCTTCCCCGCTTCCTCCGACTTAGCCTCATCCGTAGTATCCGACACGGGCGGCTTCATCGTTGGACGGAAGCCGCCCAATTTCGGACTAGCTGGAGCGGCTTGTACCGATTCATCAGCTACAGGCTTTATTCCACTTTCGACCGCTGACGCGTTCGTTAATTCATCAGCCGGCGCTTTCGGCTTCATTGATGGGCGGAACGCCGGTTTCTTCGCGACCGGTTCAACCGCTTTGGTACTTCCATCAACTGACTTGTCATCTGCTTCATCAGCAGCTTTTGTTGGTTTCATCGATGGCCGAAAAGCGGGCTTAGGCTTCGCCGGCTCATTACTGGGATTAGCAGGAAGTGTACTTTCGGATTCTTTACTGGCCGAAGCTGGTGCCGACGACTTCATCGACGGGCGGAAGGCCGGTTTGGGCGTCGCCGTATCCTCAGACTGCGTTAGCTCACTGGGGGGCGTTGCCGCAGCCGGCTTCATCGATGGGCGGAAACCAGCCGTTTTTGGGCTAGCCGTCGATGGCTTATCGTCGCTATCCGGTTTGTCAGTCAGATTTGATACTGGTGGCTTCATCGACGGACGGAATGCCGGTTTGGGAGCCGCAGGTTTTTCGGCAGCACCGCTATCCGCTAACGCGTCCGGCTCAATGGGCGCAGGCGGAGTGACCGGCTTACGCGTTTGCTGGAACGTGGGCTTTTTTGTTGTTTCCAGGCCACCCTGCGCAATCTGCTCCATTTCCGTCGGCGTTGCATCGGTTAGTGGATGTTCGATAGCGCTACCAGCTGAATTTTCGTCCGGTGAAACAGGAGTTGCGGGCTTTGCCGATGGCCGGAATGCAGGCCGTTTAGTGGGCGCAGCTGTCGATTCTGTTGTTGGGCCTTCTTTTTTCGCGGCTGCGGCAGCTGCTTTCTGTGCCTCCTTTTCCAGCACGAACTGCTCATATAAAGCCCGTTTTTCATCGGCTTCGGCAGGTGTCAGGTCGGCATAGTGGTAGGTCAGGTTACCCAGTTCGAACTCACTGTAGTCGAACTTCTTGTCCATAGTCAGGCATTCGGTCGGACAAACGGCCGTACAAAGGCCGCAGTAGCAGCACTTTGCCATGTCGATGTCGAAGGTAGCCGCGTACAAACGAATTGGCGACCCATCCGACGCTCGTCCGACTTCTTCCGTTGCTTTTATGGCGTCAATCGTGATACAATCAACTGGGCATACCTTGGCGCATTTGTCGCATACAATGCAATCATCGATTTCATTATGCAACCGATAGCGACCATTGTCAGGAATAGGCAGTTGCTCATGGGGGTACTGCAATGTAACAAGCCCCGTCTGCATGTCGAAGTAATTATCGCTAGCGACGCCCACTGCCGACCGGCGCTTTGTTGCATTCCGTATGTGCCTGAACGTCAGCCCAAGTCCTTTTATCGACGTTTGAATCCCCTTCTTTATATCCTGAAAATACGCCATGGTAGGGAATGATTGAGTGACAGAATAATTGAATGGCTGATGCGTAACGTTTGTCTTCAATCATTCTGTCACTCAATCAGTCAATCATTATAAAATTGCTGGAAAGCGGCTCGGGTCGCTCTCGCTCATGAGGGCGTAGGCCGCTTCAATTACATCGTCAACATTGGGCTTGGAGAAATAATCCCCATCTGACCCGTAGGGCGGGCGGTGCGCTTTTGCCGATAGCGTACGGGGTGGCGAATCAAGGTACTGATAAGCGTCCTGCTGATCGACGACCTGTTGCATCATAAACGCCGATGCACCACCCGGTACATCTTCGTCGGCGAAAATGACCCGGTTCGTTTTCTTGATCGACTCGACAATCTGGTGATGCCGGTCGAATGGTAGTAACGATTGCACATCAATTACTTCCAGTTGAATACCCATATCAGCCAGTTGGCTGGCCGCTTCCATCACGATACGGCACATGGACCCGTAAGTAACGACGGTGAGATCGCTTCCGATCCGAAGTGTTTCGGGAATACCCAGGGGTAAGCAGAACTCGCTTAGGTTGTCAGGTAGTCGTTCTTTCAGCCGATAACCGTTCAGGCATTCGATGACCAGCGCCGGATCATCGCCTTTTATGAGCGTATTGTAAAACCCAGCCGCCTGCGTCATAGTGCGCGGCACTAGCACGTGAATACCGCGCAGGCTACCCAGCATAGCACCCAATGGAGAACCGGAATGCCAGATGCCCTCCAGCCGGTGCCCCCGCGTACGAATAATTAGTGGCGCTTTCTGTCCACCTTTTGTCCGGTAATGTAGCGTCGCCAGATCGTCGGTCAGCGTCGCCAGTGCATAATAGATATAATCGAAGTACTGAATCTCGGCAATGGGACGCAACCCGCGCATAGCCATACCGATTCCCTGTCCGACGATAGTCGTTTCGCGAATACCGGTATCCGTAATGCGCAATTCACCAAATTTCTCCTGCAGACCAGCAAACCCCTGATTCACGTCGCCAATTTTACCGACGTCCTCCCCAATCGCCACGACGCGCTCGTCACGACTGAACAGGTTATCGAAGTATCGCTGCATCAGTATATATCCGTCGACCGTTACTGACTCGTCCGTGTACTGCGCTGGCGTACCGGTGGTTAGCATCGGCGAATCAGGCGACTGACTGAAGAGAAAGGAATGGTACATATCCTCTGCTTTCCCGTCTATCTTTTCTAGAAACGTCTGTAGCGGAGCCTTCACGTCCGGCTTATCCATCCTGACTACTCGCAACGCCTTGCGCACGGCGCTAACCGCGTCGCGCCGAAGAGGAAGGTGCTCTTTGCGTAGCTGCTCCCGAATAGCCATCAACTCCGCCGATTTTGAATTATGGCGGGCAGCGCGTTGAATCAGCTCTAATGCCTCGTTCAGATCCGCCTTCATCGATTCCTGAAATGCACTCCAGGCAGACGACCGGGCGTCCCGGGCTACTTGCTTAGCTTCGGCATCGATCGCATCAAGCTCGTCACCCGTCGCATAGCCGTTGGTAACAATCCACGAGCGGAAAGTCCGGTTGCAATCGTATTCGACCTCCCACGCCAGACGCTTCTTGCTTTTGTAGCGTTCGTGCGAACCCGACGTAGAGTGTCCTTGCGGTTGGGTTAGTTCTTGTACATGAACGAGTACTGGCACATGCTGTTCGCGGCAGATGCGGGCCGCCTGATCGTAGGCTTCCAGCAGCGCCACATAATCCCAGCCTTTGACGGTTATAATCTCGATACCCCTATCGTCGGCATCTCGCTGCAAACCAGCCATCGCCTTTGAGATACTTCCCTTCGTCGTCTGGTATTCAACAGGTACGGAAATACCGTAGCCATCGTCCCAGACTGACATTAAAAGAGGAACCTGTAACACGCCGGCGGCATTCATTGTCTCCCAGAACATGCCTTGCGAAGTCGATGCGTCACCAATTGTCGCGAAAATGACTTCATTACCGTTACGGGAGAATCCGGTCATGTCATGCAGCGACGGATTCTGACGGTACAACTTCGAAGCATAGGCTAAGCCGACGGCCCGTGGAATCTGTCCGGCCGTCGGGGCTATATCGCAAACCGAATTGTACAGGTCTGTCTGATTACGCCAAAGGCCCTGTTCATCGACCCATCGCGTAGCGAAGTGGCCGTTCATCGACCGTCCGCCTGTATTGGGTTCAGCGCTTAAATCAGCATGTGCGTAAAGCTGGGCGAAGAATTCATTCCATCGCAGTTCACCCAAGGCAGCTACGAAGGTTTGATCCCGATAATAGCCTGACCGAAAATCACCTTGTTTGAAGGACCGGGCGGCTGCCAGTTGAGCGAGCTCTTTACCGTCGCCAAAAATGCCGAATTTGGCCCGCCCACCCATCACATCACGCCGGCCGAGCAAGCTTACCTGTCGACTTTCGCTGGCCAGCCGGTAATCAGATAGGATTTTTTCACGAGTAAGAATATCAGTCGAGCGGAGTTGTTCGTTGGCTATCACAGCAGGACCACGGGTTGAAGGATACAACAATAGTTTGTCTGATGAAGCACGCGGAACAATCACAT
>JAKONH010000325.1 GCA_022702045.1 Spirosomataceae bacterium | reverse complement strand
CGGTAGCGCAACAAATAGCGATAGAAAGAAACGAACAGCACCAAGTTTGGGCATCACATCGTCAACACGGCCCTACATCCGTTTGTTAAACTGCGAAGTACGACGCCCCGACCGGATTTTCCTACCCGTCCGGCGGTCATCGGACGCAAAGCCGTTGATCGCGCTAGCGGGAAACGCACAATCAATACTATAAAATCGTAACAGTCAATGCAGTCATGTGTAATTATCGGAGCCGGTATAGCGGGTCTTACAGCGGCCCGGCAACTTGTACAACAGGGATGGACCGTAACCGTGCTCGACAAGGGGCGGGGGCTGGGTGGGCGGCTGGCAACCCGACGACTGGCCGGTGGTCGTGCTGACCACGGCGCGCAGGTGATCCGGGCCACCACAGCCGCGTTCAGCGACTGGCTTACATCGGCCGATGAGCAAACGGCACTGATGGAGTGGCCCGTCGACCCGGTAGGTGCTGGCTGGGTCGGACGCGACGGTATGAATCGGGTGGCTAAACAGTTGGCTACGGAGCTAACGATCGAAACGGAACAGACTGTGGTATCGGTACAGACCGACGAAATGGGCTGGCGAATCGAGACGAACAGCGGACAGTTATTTCGGGGCGACGCATTACTGTGTACGATACCTGCTCCGCAGGCGTTGACGTTGTTTGTCGACAAATCGAATCTGCTTGGCCCCACTGATCAACACGTTTTGCAAACGATCCTGTATGAGCCCTGCCTGGCAGTGTTGGTCGCACTGAATCGGGCCAGTCAGATTCCCAAGCCCGGTGGCTTGTGGCTAGACCGGCCCGATATTAACTGGGTGGCCGACAACCTACAGAAAGGTATTTCGCCCGACGTACCGACCGTCACGATACTGGCGAGTACTGCGTTCAGCCGGACTTATCTGGACGGCGACCTGAACGCAGTGGGGCAACAATTACTGGAACAGCTTACCGATTGGCTACCTGCTGAAACGATTACATCGGTACAAGTACATCGGTGGCGCTACAGTCAGGTCGCGCAGGCCCACCCAGACCCATACTGGCGGGCGGACACGTCGTTGCCCTTCCTGTTTGGGGGCGACGGCTTTGGCGGAATAGCCCCGCATGACCCGCATCTCAATGTCGAACGGGCGTTTCTGTCTGGCCAGAGCATGGCCGATTGGCTCTTGACTCACCCGTTATAGGTCTGATAACTAGTGTGTTGCCTTTAGGTTGGTGTCGCTATTGAGTCAGCTCGGAGAATTTGTTCGGCGACCACCCGACCTGTTTGCAACGCTGCATTGAGCGACGGATAGGCCGACTGATCACCACACTGGTACAACCCTTCCGCCAGCTTCAGCGGCTGATGAGTCATACCAGCGGTAGCCGCAGCCGGACTGTATGCCGGTAGTGCCTGTGGAATGTGATAGGTACGCAGATGCCGCCATTGCTGCACACCGTCGCCAAACCAGCCGGTTAGTTCGCGTTGGATGCGGTCAGTCAGGGCCGTTTCGTTAACGGTTTCTAACCCCTGCGTACTGACCGAAATCAGCCGTTGCCCCGCTGGCGCGTACATCGGAGCAATATCACTGACGATAGCCATATTATGCACCGCTGAACTCCGCCGTGGATTCAGCATAAGCATTTTCTTCGGCAGCTCATCCGGTAATTGCCAACTGTCGGGGGCCGCAAAATACGTACAGGTCGTGTGGTTAAAGGCTGTATTATCGGGTGCCGGCCGGTTTAGCAGCGTAGCCGTCGATGCCGGATCAACGGCCAGCACGATGGTTTGCGCCTGTACCGTCCGGCCATCCGCCAGCGTGACCCGCGTTCCGTCGAGCTGTGCTACCGGGCTATGTAGCTGAATCTGACTGGGCGCTAGTCGATGTGCCAGCTGGTTGGCCAGTTCGCCAATACCGAGCGTTGGTACGGCCGCATCGCCCGAAAAAAACATGCGGAAGCAGAAGTCGAAGAACGTCGACGACGTCGTCAAAGCGTCTTCCAGAAAGACGCCACCGAAGAAGGGCCGGAAAAACAGATCGATAATTCGCTCAGAGAAGCCCAGATCTTGCAGACGTTGCAGGGTTGTTATTGGCGTCTGTCTTAGCAACTCATCAACAGGCAGGCTCTGTGTTTGGCGTAGCAGCTCAACAATCCGCAGCTTGTCAGCCAATGTGCCGATGGGTAATGCCAGCGTTTTGAAAACTGACAGTGGTTCCTGAAAGGGATTGAGCAACGTCAGCCAGGCGTTGGTATCGGGCTGTGGCTGATGAATCAGCGCACCCGACCGAAATCGGGCCAGATCGAGGGCCTCGTAATTGAGTACTCGCTGCGCTTCTGGATAGGCTGTCAGCAGAATTTGAAAGCCCCGGTCGAGCCGAAACCCATCGACCAGATCGGTACGTACGCGCCCGCCAACGCCGTCGCTACTGTCGAGTAGCAGCGCGTCGACACCAGCGGCTTTCAGCCGGACAGCGCAGGCCAGACCGGCCATGCCGGCGCCTATAATCAAAACAGGAACAGTGGTAGTGGGTAAATTCATCTGTGTGTGAAGACCGAAACGACTTATCGGCCCGCTAAAAGTACGTCCTCATCTAACCCATCGGGCAACGGGTTGGTTATTGGCTGGTACTATTTTTATAAAAATTGGCTTAATCGAAGATAATAAAAAAATAATATACTGATTATCAGCATCGCTGTGCAGATAGGAATTGCTTTTTTCAAGCTATTATTAATTTTGTGCCTATTCGTTGTGTTATACGGGCATGAACCTGCTAGTTGTCGATAATTTCGATTCGTTCACATTCACGCTTGTCGATTATTTGCGGCAGGCAGGAGCGACGTGTCGGGTGTTGCGGAACGATGCACCCTGGGATCAACTAACGCAACCCTGCGATGCCGTGGTACTGTCGCCGGGTCCGTGAACACCGCGTCGGGCGGGCCGATTGATGGACGTAATCGGATATTTTCATCAGCAGGTACCGATGTTAGGCGTCTGTTTGGGCCATCAGGCCATCGGTGAATTTTTCGGGGCCGACCTGTCGACAGCGGATCGGCCCATGCATGGGAAAGTGTCGATGATTAGTGTGGATCCTGCTGACAAACTGTTTGCTGGCCTGCCCGGTCGATTTAGCGTTACGCGGTACCACTCGCTGGTTCTTCGTACGCTACCCGGTGAATTGGTCAGCACGGCGCAGACCGATCAGCAGGAGATTATGGCCCTGCGCCACCGCTGGTTACCACTTTGGGGCGTACAGTTTCACCCTGAAGCAGCCCTGACCGAATATGGGCTGTCACTTATAAAAAACTGGGTTAACTTTAATCAACACCAGAACACGGTTGGTAATGAAGCATCGTCGGCTCCAGCCTGTTTAGTAGCATAGCGTACCGGTATGAACTATCAGATTCGGAAAGAAGCAGGATTTCAGTATGTCGATGAAGGGCAAGGTGACGTGTTGTTGCTGTTGCACGGCTTATTCGGCGCACTCAGCAACTGGGACGCCGTCATCAAGGATTTTTCAGACCGGTATCGGGTGATTATTCCGCTGATGCCGATATACGAAATGCCAATTCGACAGGCAAGTCTGGAGGGCTTACTGACGTTTATCGAACGCTTTGTCGACTATCAGAAACTCAACGACCTGACTCTGCTGGGTAACTCGCTCGGTGGGCACGTCGCGCTGCTCTACACATTTCAGCATCCTGAGCGCGTGCAGCGGCTGGTACTGACGGGGAGTTCGGGTCTGTTCGAGAATGGGATGGGCGGTTCGTTTCCCAAGCGGGGCAGTTACGACTATGTGGCTGAGCGCGTCGCCTACACGTTCTACGATCCGAAAGTAGCGACGAAAGAACTGATCGATGAAGTCTTTGAAACGACGAGTAGTATTCCCAAATGCATGAGCATCGTGGGTATTGCCAAGTCGGCGCAGCGTAACAACGTAGCCAAAGACCTGCATAAAATTCAGGTACCCACGCTGCTGGTCTGG
>JAKONH010000310.1 GCA_022702045.1 Spirosomataceae bacterium | reverse complement strand
AAAGAGATGGAAGTGATCGACATGAAGCGCTTCCTGATCGAAATCATGAGCGGCCTGGCCGATACGGCAATTAACGCTACCAATGACAAGCAGATGGCTACCGACATTGAAAATACCTGCCGGGTGTTGAGCAAGCGACTCGACGAAGAAATCAAGCAGCAACGCCAACAGCAATCCAACTAAATCGGGTTACGGCCCGCCCCTTACCTCTGTATGAAAAAACTCATCGCGCTGCTGCTGCTGACGCATCTGGCTATGGGACAGAAAACCGCGACTAAATCGGGCGGCATTCAGTTCAAGTCAGGGCCGGTAGCGGGTATCTTCCAGGAAGCCCGCCGAACGGGAAAGTCCGTCTTTATCGAAATTTTCTCGCCAACCTGCCATGTCTGCCAAAGTTTTGTGCCGACACTGGCCGACGGCCGGGTAGGGCGTTTTTACAACGACAAGTTCGTTAGCACCAAGCTGGACATTGCCCTGCCATCGACGCAGCAGTTTCTGAACAGTCAGAAGTTGTTTGTGCCGTCCTTGCCGCTGTTCCTTTTCTTCGACCCGCAGCAGAATATGATTCACTTCGCGATGAGTAACAATTCCGTCGATGAAGTAATCCGGCAGGGAACGATCGCACTCAACCCGCAAACGCGCAGTCAGAACATGAAGGCGCGTTACCAGCAGGGCGAACGCGGAGCTAATTTTCTGGTCGATTATGCCATGTTGTGCCGGGTGACAAAAGATACGGTGTCTGGCATTGCGGCTATGAACGATTACGCCAAAACGCAGTCGCCCGCCAACTACGCCAGTCAGACCAACTACCTCGCGCTGCAAAAGCTTGTGCTCGACTTCGAGAATCCGATGGCGCAGTATATGTTCGCTAACCTGGGCAAGTACAAACAATACGATAACGAGAATTTTACGGCTCATCAGGTGGCAGAAAATATCCTGATGTCGTCGCTGTACAGCGGCCGGGGGGCGCAGTATCCGATCAGCAAAATTCTACAGGTTCGGCAGGATCTGGTGAAGATTGGTATCGAGCCGAAAGTGGCTGCTAACCGGACGCTGTTGCCTGAAGTGAATGCGTACTTCCGCGCCCGGCAAACGGCGAAAGCGGTCGAGCGGATGGATAATCAGACGACGTCGAATCAACTGTCGGTGCCGGAGTACATCTACATCGCGCACTTGTTCAATCGTTCCAGCCCGGACCCCAGCGACGTACCTACGGTTGTGAAATGGACGAGCAAAGGGCTGGCCATGAAACCACCGGCAAAAGAACAGTCTGATCTGTACTACGAGCAGGCCGAAGCGTATCGTCGGGCTGGTAAGGTAGCTGAAGCCCGTACGGCTGCGCAGAAGTCGATGGAGCAGGCGCGTGCTAGTGGGCTTAGTACGGCGCGCAACACCGAGCAGCTAAGCCGGTTGAAGTAACGAATTACAGTATCGCCTGGTCGGGGTCTTCACGAGGTAGTCACAGGCTGCTTTGCGAAGACCCCGATTTGCTTTGGTAAGCCGTCCGGCAAAACTACCTGTGTCAGCGACGCAGGAGATGAATTGCTACAAATGTGCACTTGAATACAATTGACGTAGACGACGCTACATCCCGGTAAAAAGCGTTATCTTTCGTTTACGGGCAAGTGAGTAGGAATCAGCGTGTTTCCTGCTTCAGCCGGTAAGCCGTAACGAACCATAAGCAGGATGTTGTCGAACGAGTTGCAGAAACGTGTGGCGTATGAAACAGTTGCTTTTGTTGGGCTTGCTGGCCGGGTCGCTGATGGCGCGGGCCAATTCACTACTGATACCGATGGACGACCGGCAGGCCAACCACCTCAAAGCCTACGGTATCGCCTATAAAGTGCTGAAAGACGATCAGGAGGTCGATTGGCTGATCAACTACCGGGGCGGCAGTTTTATGGTCAAACAAAGCGCAGCCGTTGCGACGGAGTGTCGGGTGCGGGGTGTTTCGTTTGAAACTATTTCCGACGCGCAGGCGGCATCGATCAAACAGAAACTGGCTGATCCTGATCTGAACATGGATGTGGTAACGCTGCACAAAGCAGCTAAAATCATTGTTTATTCACCGATTAAAATCAGCCCGTCGGAGTTCGAAAATACCGATGCTGTGCTACTCGTGCTGACCTATGCCGAGATTCCGTACGAGGTCGTGTACGATGAAGAAATCCTCAAAGGGGAGCTGCCCAAGTACGACTGGCTACACCTGCACCACGAAGATTTTACGGGACAGTTCGGACGTAACCTTCACCGGCAGACGTTGACTGATATCAAGGCGCAGGAAGACATTGCCCGACGGTATGGCTTTCCGAAAGTGTCGCAGATGAAGCTGGCCGTGGCCAAAAACATCAAGTCGTTCTGCGCCGGGGGTGGCTATCTGTTTGCCATGTGTTCGGGGGCCGAAACGCTCGACATCGCGCTGGCTGCCGAAGGGGTCGATATTGTGGGGAGTGCCTACGATGGCGATGGTGTCGATGCGGATGCGCAGCGTAAACTTGATTATAGCAAGTGCCTGGCGTTTCACAACTTCACCCTGGAAGGCGACAACGGCTACCGAGGCTTCTCTACGTTTTCTGATATCAATGCTACCGGTGCTGGCGGCTACGATCAGCCGGGTGGATACTTTCAGTTGTTCAATTTCTCCACCAAGTGGGATGTCATTCCAGCCATGCTGACGCAGAATCACGAAACCATTATCAAGGAGTTTTTCGGACAGACGACGGCCTTTCGTAAGTCGACAGTCAAGCCAGGCTCGCTGGTTATGGGGGAGGGGAAAACGTCAGACCGCTATATCTACGGTGAAGTCGGGAAAGGGCAGTGGACGTTCTACGGCGGGCACGACCCCGAGGGTGTACGCGGTGGGGGCGGCTGGCGCAATCCGACGGATCTGAATCTGCACCCACATTCGCCCGGTTATCGGCTGATCCTCAACAACGTGCTGTTT
>JAKONH010000309.1 GCA_022702045.1 Spirosomataceae bacterium | reverse complement strand
CATTCGCCTTTCAGCCGCAACGTGCCGACGCCGATCAGTCGGTGCGCAACAGCTACCGGACTACCGAACTGATTTCGGAAACACGCTTCGCCCCCGACGAGGTATTGCTCCAGAACGACAACGTGCGGGTTAGCGCCGGAGCCATTCGCAAGCCGATTTTCACGCTTCGCTATACCCTCGGTCTGCGCGATGTGCTGGGTAGTGACTTTGCCTACCAACGGGTAGCCCTAACAATGAAGCATTCGTTTCGCATGGGTGTGCTGGGCCGAACGTACTACACCATTGGCGCGGGCCTGATTCCGTCGACAGTCCCTTATCCACTGCTATATACCCCGCTGGGTAACGAATCGGCCTTTTACGTGAGCAACGCCTACAACCTGATGAACTATTTCGAGTTCGTCTGCGATCGGTGGGCCAGTGTTCAGGTCGAGCACAACTTTGGCGGGCTGCTTTTCAATCGGCTGCCCTTATTGCGTCGGTTAAAGTGGCGGGAAGTCGTAACGGCCAACGTGCTGGTAGGTGGCGTATCATCGGCCAACCTGTCGGCTATTCCCACTGCCGATGCACAGGGCAATGCCGTCGAGGGATTTAGTTCGCTCAGTCGCACCCCCTATGTCGAAGTAGGCTATGGTATTGACAACATTTTCAAAGTGCTGCGTGTCGACTTTCTCCACCGGCTCACCTACCGCGATAACCTGACCCGCACCGGCGTTCCCGTAACGCCTTTCGCCGTCAAGTTCTCCGGCTGGCTTTCGTTTTAATGGTATACAGTATATCGTATCTGATTTAGTCACCTCTATTCCGTTCCCAATCTGTTCGTGGTGTAATTGTCTGGATCTTGCCGGTGTTGCTTGTCCTGGCCTTTAGTCTATCAAGTGTCAGCAAACTAACCTATCGATATTGATAGCCATTCATGCTACTTTAAGTCTCCTACCCTGGCAGATACGGTCCGGCGGGCAATCCACCCAGCCAGGAAATCAACAGTAAAATCCTCACGTTGAACAATCCGGTGATTTTATAGAAAGTTTGTGTCAAAATAACACAAATGTATTCATACTTTGTTATTTTGGTATACTCACCGATTGATTCAAAATGACTTTACTCGTTTTCGACGGTACTGACCCAGATGGTAACTACCAGGAATGTCGTTTTAGTGATGCTAGTTTAATGGCTAACCTTGAAGCGGTTAGTCAGCTAGTCACGAAAGGCTGGACAATCTATCGCATTCAGCTACAGGATAAAGGTAAGAGCACAGTGTTGCCGAGAGATCTCTTCGATGAACACCTCTACTCAAATCCACTCGATCGACTTTTAGCCGAAATAAATCTAATTCTAGCGTCAGCGTGATTGTATCGCTTTATCCTTTGCAGCAAAGGACAAAGCGACGAGATTCTATACCACGGGTTGCTATTCCTGCAAAACACTGCTCACCTGGCGGAGCGCTTTAGCAGTTCCCGGCTCAAGGTGTATGTGTCACACACTTCACTTACCCTAAAGTTTTGTACTTTGGCTGATCCGTAACCATAACTGAAGCACTAGAACTAGGCATGTAAACAGTATATTATACTGATAATCAACCCATTATACGACCAACATCAAACCAGCGACAGGGCATCTGAATGGGTTTATTGACGTACCTGGCTTTTACGTAAACTGCCTACCTACCAGCAACAGGTAGTTTACTTTCCATTTTTCTACTCTTTACGCCGAATTATGGCCGGTGATCTTTTCAATCGTCGCGATGTACTTGCTTATTTTATTGTCGCAGCCATTGGCGCTACTGTACAACTTATAGCCGGGAGTTTACTACAGGACTGGTTTCAGATAAGCTATAAACAAGCGCTGCTGGCAGGGTATTTGATAGCCTTTGCCGCCGGATTTTTTCTGACCAAGTTATTCGCATTCAATGCACGGAACTCGGCCCAGACGAAGCGGGAAGCTGTCAAGTTTATTCTTGTGTCGATCGTCTCCTGCCTGATTACGGTCTATGGTTCTGCCCTCCTTTACGACTATTCGATCCACCGTGTCAACCAGCTCGTTTTTACGATTCCCTTTTCCGTAAAAGAAGTCAATATCAACAAGCTCCTGGCGCAGGTTGCCGGTATGGGAGCCAGTTTTTTAAACAATTATGTATTGCATAAACAGTTTACCTTTCGCAATACCGGCTTTTATGAACGGCTAAAACAGTTACTGAATCTGTAATACTCGCTCTGATCAACACAAAAAAGAGCCCACCTAGTAGAAGAGCCCTTTCCTAACTATTTCCAAATTATTACTGGCAGCAAAGGTACGTCTGACCAAGTCGCTTTTCTGGGCGAATCGACCAACGAGCCAATTTGGCGGTCAGATAGCCTTACCAACTCGACGGTTTATCATCAATCAGGTTTGGGTGTAGGTAGCAGGGGGCGGTCACCTGGTAGCCTATCAGGCTCTCCGGCTGTAATACATGGTTTACCGGCCTGCTCCTCTTGCGCTTGCATTCGCTTAGCTTGCGCCTTACTTTAGTTACGTCAATCGCCCATGCGCACTACTCTGCCTATGAAAATTGCCATAGCACAGGTGAAACCCGTGAAAGGAAACATTGCTGCCAATATCGAACGACATGAGCGGGCTATTCACCAGGCAATCTCGCACAGGACAGACGCTATATTCTTTCCCGAACTCTCTATAACTGGCTATGAACCTGAACTGGCCGGAGAACTAGCCACAACTCAGAACGACTCCCGGTTCGACAGTTTTCAACAAATCAGTGACACGAACTCGATAACGATTGGCCTGGGGGTACCAACCAGAAATACGGTCGGCATTCAGATCAGTACGGTCGTTTTTCAGCCTGGACAACCCAGACAGGCGTACGCGAAACAACGGTTACACCCCGATGAATTGCCTTATTTCATTCCAGGGCGTACACAGCTCATTGTTAAGGTTGGCAATTGTACTATTGCCCCGGCCATCTGCTATGAAAGTTTACAGAGAGACCATCCGCTGACTGCACATCGGCTTGGCGCTGGAATCTATGTGGCCAGTGTCGCTAAATCACAAACGGGGGTTGCCAATGCAATGGCGCATTACCCACGAATAGCCGCTCAATTCGCTATGCCGGTTTTGATGAGTAATTGCGTGGGTAGTTGCGATAATTTCGTCAGTGCCGGTCAAAGCGCAATCTGGACCAGCGACGGTAAACTGGCTGGCCAACTTGATGAGGTAAGCGAGGGATTACTACTCGTTGACACAGACACAGAATTGGTCTCTGAAGAGCGATTATACCAGTAAGCTAGACGCATAGCGTACTCATGCGCGGTGATGCACCTAACTGGCTAAACCCCTAAAGTATTTCGCTTATGAATGCTTTGCGAGCGAAACACGCTACTCGGAATGATTTCCAGGGTATTCTACGCGTAAACTTATTCTATCGTGACCACCTGACCCGTACCGGCGTTTCAGACATCCATCCCTACTAATCCTAACCACAAGAGCGCCCGTCTGGCTTAAAGACGGGCGCTCTTGTGACCGGCGCACTAGACTATTTGACTGACAGCTTACGGGCAATTTCGGCCGTGTGCCGGCCCTGGAAGCGAGCCCCTTCCAATTCGTTCTCGCTGGGCTGGCGTTCACCCTGACCGCCCGCTACCGTGCTGGCCCCATACGGTGTGCCGCCGGTTACTTCTGTATGGCCCATCTGTCCCTGCCAAGCGTAGGGCAAGCCCACAATTATAAAACCGTGGTGCAGTAACTCGGTATGGAAAGCGCGAATGGTTTCTTCTTGGCCGCCATGCTGCGTGGCCGTGCTGACAAATGCCCCGCCAACCTTACCGACCAGCGCGCCCTTGGCCCATAGACCACCCGTGCTATCCATAAAAGCCTGCATCTGACCGCAGAGGTTACCGTAACGCGTAGGCGTACCAAACAGGATAGCATCATACTCAACCAGTTCGTCGGGCTTGACAACCGGCACGTGTGCAAACGCCTGCTGGGCAGCCGTTGCCCCTGTTTTTTCGAGTATGTCGGCGGGCAGCGTTTCGGGTACGCGCTTAACTACTACTTCGTTGCCTTCAATCTGGCGAGCCCCTTCGGCAATGGCTTCTGCCAGCGTCCAGACGTGACCGTAGGTGGAATAAAATATGACGAGCGTTTTCATACTATGGGGTAATGCGTTGCTTATAAAGTATTGAGCAATGTCAACGAATCGCTGAATGGCTTTGTTAACGCCAAACCATAAACAGACCACTATTAATTGTAGATACAGGCATTAAAGCGGTCGCTTTACGAACTCACTTTGCTTCGCCGGTCGGTTGGGAAGACTGAAAAAGCGTACTGTTCGACCTAGGTAATTCGGCCGGATGAGTAAATTCCAGCCGCCAGATGAAGAAGCAGAAGCCCATTCTTGGTTGCTTGTCAACTCCATGCATCTCATAAGGATGCTCACTTTAGGTCTGTTAAGAAGTATATTGCCTGGTACTATCGCCTGACTGATGAGCTTTCTTAAAGACCCCCTCGCTATTCTGGCCCTGTTGATGCTCAACATTATTATCGCCGAGCAATTGGCCAAATTACCGTATCTAAGAGCCATAGGAACAGCCTTACTTGTCATTATTATCACCGCCATTACGGCTAATCTGGGTTTGATACCCGCTTCGACAAATGCCCCACCTCTCTACGAGGGCATTTTTAGCTATTTAGCGCCCATTTCTATTTTCTACCTGCTGCTGACGGTTAATCTCAAAGGGCTCAAGCGAGCGGGTACCCCCATGGTCGTCAACTTTTTCATTGGTGTGGTGGGGACAATGGTCGGCGTTGTTGTAGCGATGCGGGTTGTCGGAGGGCCAAAAGGGTTTGGGCCGCTTTTTTATGCCGTAGGCGGTATGTTTACCGGTACACACACGGGTGGCAGCAGTAATCTGAATGCCATTGCGTTGCATTACGGGGTCAACAAAGCGGGGAATGTCTATGCCGCTTCGATTGCTACTGATAATATCGTTACTGCGCTCTGGATGGGCGTTACCTTACTCTTACCCCCCTTTTTGAACCGATTTGTTCCGCGCCGACTGGCCACCTCCCTAAGTGCTGAAGAAACCCGTCGTTATGAACAGGAAGCCAATGAACAGATCAATGATGTTGAAGCGGTTAATCCCCAAGATTTAGCGCTGTTGATTGGCTTAGGTGTATTGGCCTTATATGGAGCTCAACTCGTGGCGGAGGTCGTACCGAGTATTCCTAAAATTCTGGTGCTGACAAGTCTGGCCCTGCTGCTGGCTCAGTTACCGGGTATCCAGCGACTACGGGGCGTTAGAGTCGTCAGTATTTTCTGTATTTACCTGTTTTTAGCCGTTATTGGCGCTTATTGTGATCTAGCCGCTTTAGTCAACGATGGTCAATTGGCGCTAACTATGCTCACTTTTGTGAGTATATCGGTTCCTATTCATGCGCTGTTTCAGTTTGGCATTGGTGGGTTGTTGAAGCAAGATTGGGATCTCCTAAGCATCGCTTCGCAGGCAAACATTGGTGGATCTGCCTCCTGTTTAGCCCTGAGCAAAAGCCTGAAAAGGCCCGACCTTCATTTGCCGGGTATCCTAGCCGGAGCCTTGGGTAATGCTATTGGAACGTATTGTGGCTTGCTGGTGGCCGAATATTTACGAACCATGTCATTCTCATAAAAAAACTGGCTCACAAGCCGCTCTCTTATAAGGTATTAACGATAAGTTCGTTGAACGAATGGGCTCGTCTTCCATTCGTTCAACGAATTACTTATAGCAGCCTATTGCCCTTTCAACACGCGATCGACAGCGTTGCCTACTTGCTACTTGCCTTATAGCCACCCACAAATAGGCAATTTATGCCACCTTGCGGCTCTACTCTGACCGGAGCGATTTGACGGGGTTGGCTAGGGCAGCTCGCACGCTCTGAACGCTGATCGTTAACAGCGCGACACCGATAGCCACCAGTCCCGCCAGGGCGAACACCCACCACGACACCTCGACCCGGTAGGCGAAGTTTTGCAACCAACGCTCCATGCCGTAATAAGCCAGCGGACTGGCAATAACGATGGCTACGAGCACCAGCTTCAGAAAATCTTTCGACAGCAATGCCACCACGCTGACGACCGATGCGCCCAGTACTTTCCGAACGCCGATTTCCTTGGTACGCTGCCGGGCCAGGAACGACGCCAGCCCAAACAAACCCAGACAGGCAATGAAGATC
>JAKONH010000299.1 GCA_022702045.1 Spirosomataceae bacterium | reverse complement strand
GGAGACCTTCCAGCCCTTCTTCGATATCGAGCGCATGCTGTAACAGGTTGAACTCTTCGTTTTCGGACACAACCTCTTTGGTCAGACCGAAGCAGTTCAGTGGCTTACCGCGCAGACTGAACACGGCCTGCGTCTGCACATTCCGGGATTTGGTGATCGACCCACTCGCCGAGTCCCCCTCGGTAATGAACAATGTCGACTGGTATCGATCTTCGGCTTTCAGGTCGGGCAAGTGATTCCGGCAGTCGCGCAATTTTTTATTATGCAAACTTGCCTTCTTCGCTCGATCATTGGCTAGTTTCTTGATACCCGCTAGTTCTTTCCGCTCCCGCTCCGATTGTTCGATGCGCTTACGCAAGGCATCGCGCACGGTGGGGTTCATGTGCAGGAAGTTGTCCAGCCGTTCTTTGACAAAATCTTTTACAAATGAATTGACCGACTGAGCGTTTGGCTCTGGCGACATATTGACCGAGCCTAATTTCGTCTTCGTCTGCGACTCAAAAACCGGTTCTTGTACCCGGATACTGACGGCCGCGATAATGCTCGACCGAACGTCGGCAACGTCGTAGTTTTTGTCGAAGTGTTTCCGCACCGTATCGACAATCGCTTCACGCAGCGCCTGCAAATGTGTACCGCCCTGGGTTGTATACTGCCCGTTTACAAACGAATAGTATTCTTCACCGTAAGCGTTACCGTGCGTCATGGCAATCTCCAGATCGTTTCCCTTCAGGTGAATGATCGGATAACGCAGCGATTCCTCATCTTTTTTGGTTTTATCGCGCAGCAAGTCGAGCAGGCCGTTCTGCGATACATACTTCTGCTTGTTGAACGAGATGGTCAGCCCGGCATTCAGGTAGCAGTAATTCCAGATCATGTTCTCCAGGTACTGTGGGATGAAATGGAAGTTCTTGAAGACGGTATCGTCGGGTTCGAAGGAGATCAGCGTACCGTTACGCTCACTGGTCACTTCATCACCCTGATTGACGAGTTCACCCCGCTTAAATTCGGCCCAGACCGTACGGCCATCCCGAAACGCCTGCACCCGAAAATAGGACGACAACGCATTAACAGCCTTTGTACCAACCCCATTAAGCCCAACTGATTTCTGAAAAGCGCCGGAGTCGTACTTACCTCCGGTATTAATTTTCGATACAACCTCGACCACCTTACCAAGCGGAATACCCCGGCCATAGTCGCGCACGTCGACGCGGTGGTCACTAACACGAATATCAATGATTTTACCGAAGCCCATTACATACTCGTCGATGCAGTTATCGACGGTTTCTTTCAGCAATACGTATATGCCATCGTCAGCGGCTGAGCCATCGCCTAGTTTACCGATATACATACCTGGCCGAAGCCGAATGTGCTCCCGCCAGTCGAGGGAGCGGATACTGTCTTCGTTGTATTGTACGGGCTGATTTGCCGTTCCAGTCATTTCAACTATATTTGTAGTAGTAAGACATATTCGTTGTCAGACCGTAAGCGCCAATTCACTGCACATCGGAAAAGTCATACCCTGCCGAAGCAGAAGGCCAACGGTCCGTAGCTTAAGAAATCATTTACAATCCAACAAAAGTTCGTTTACTTTGCCGACCAAACTATGAAACGTACTAAGCGTTCAACTGTGTCGTTAGAATCAGGCGATTTCATGCACGAAACGCCCTGCTTTCGGCATCTTAAAAATATGCAAAAAACGCGAAATTACCTCATCACTCCGGTAAACTTTTTTTCCTCCGTTACAGCGTCTTTCCGCCCTCGTTTACTACCTGCTCTTGTTCTGGCAGGCGGCCTGCTCACCGGGCTGACGAGCATAGCACAGATAACGCCCGGTACGACTAGTAGTGGCGCTTCGTCGGGCAGTGGCGCAACATCGCCCGCCAGCGGTAATAGCGGTAATACAGGCTTGCCTGCCAATATCAACCCCAACTCGCTGCCCCCAGCCGTACGCCAGCAAATTCAGCGGGCCGGCGGTCAGGCACCCGGCACCAACGTCAACACGGGTCGCACCAACGCCCAAACAACGAATAACGGTGTGGGACAGGATGCCCGCACCGTCGATGGTATACCGGTAAATTCGAATACACCGGCCGATACTAACGGGGTTCAGACTCAGAAAGAACAGCTCGAAAACGGCTACGAAGCCGCTCGTATCCGGGAACGCAACGAGATTCGTCAGAAGCTGTTCGGCAGCGCGATCTTCTCCGACCCAGCCATGGCCACGACCTTCCAGCCCAATATGTCGATGGCTACGCCCCGCAACTACATTGTCGGACCCGGCGATCAGCTCAACATTCAGTTATACGGTTATTCGGAAGCCGATTTCACGCAGAAAGTATCACCTGAAGGCTACGTTTATTTTCGGCAGAGCACGGGTATTGGTCCCGTATTCATATCTGGTCTGACCATTGAGCAGGCAAAAGCCCGGATGGTTAGTCGGTTAGGTACCAAGTTTGTCGGGCTGAAATCATCATCTTATGGCCCACAGAACACGTTTCTGGAGGTATCTCTCGGTAGCATCCGTAGTATTCGCGTGACGATAACAGGCGATGCCATTCGTCCCGGTACGTATTCCATGTCGTCGCTGTCGACGGTTATGAACGCCATCTATCAGGCAGGTGGTCCCAGCGAACTAGGTTCGTTCCGGCGCGTACAGCTGATTCGGAACAACCGGGTAGCGGCTACACTCGACCTGTACGACTACCTGCTTAACGGTACGCAGCGCAACGATCTACGCCTGCAGGACAATGACAATATCCGGTTTGAACCCTACCTCGAGCGCGTCGAGATTCAGGGAACGGTTAAGCGCAACAACATCTTCGAGATGTTGCCCAATGAATCGCTGGACCGACTGCTGTTCTATGCGGGTGGCTTTGCCGCCAACGCGTACAAAGGCCGCGTTAAGGTTCAACGCCTGACTGACCGGGAACGGAAAGTGATCGACGTTACGCCGACTGAATTCAAGACGTTTGAAATGCAGGATGGTGATTTGGTTACGGTCGAACAACTTCTGGATCGCTTCGAAAACCAGGTAACGATTGAAGGCGCGGTGTTCCGCCCCGGGCAGTATTCGCTGGACGACAATAAAACGCTGAAACAACTGATTACGTCGGCGGAGAATTTGAAAGGTGATGCGTTCACCGGCCGCGTAACGATTATTCGGACCCGCGAAGACCTAGCCATTGAGAACATTACCGTTAACCTGGCCAACATTCTAGCCGGTACGGACCCCGACATAACGCTGCAGCGCGAAGATCAGATTATTATACCATCGCGCTTCGATTTGGCCGAGCAAGCAAATATCACCGTTCAGGGTGAGGTAAATAAGCCAGCTGAGATGCCGTTTATGGCCAATATGACCCTGGACGACGCCCTGATTCGGGCGGGCGGTATGAAGGAGTCGGCAGCGGCTTCGCAAGTTGAAGTGGTTCGGCGCAAGAAAGACGTTGATCCTAAATCAGCTTCCGCTGCAGTGGCCGACGTCTTCCGGTTCAACGTTAATCGCGATCTATCGATTGCCAACGACCAGAATCGGTTCGTACTGGAACCGTACGATCAGATAATTATCCGGCGCTCGCCAAACTATCTGGTGCAGACGTACGCCAATGTCGAAGGGGAAGTCATTCAGCCCGGCTCGTATGCTATCCTGCGCAAAGACCAGAAAATTTCTGATCTGATCCAACTGGCCGGCGGTCTGACGCCACAGGCATACGTAGAAGGCGCTACGCTGATTCGGCAGGTACGCCTGAGTCCCGATGAGCTAGCGCGTCAGCAACAGTCTATCCAGGAATTGTCCGATGTTGACCGTAAATCGGTCGTAGAAGTCCAGTCACCGTCGGCAGAGCGGCCCGAATCAATCGGTATCAACCTGAAACGCATCATGGACCGGCCTGGCTCGTCGGAAGACGTTCTGGTACAGGAAGGTGACATTCTGCGCATTCCGAAAATACTGGAAACGGTACGTGTCGATGGCGAAGTACTGCTGCCAAACACGGTCAAATACCGCCCCGGTCAGACGTTCCAGGACTACATCGCCAATGCCGGTGGTTTTACCGAGCGGTCGCAACGGAAACGGGCATTCATCGTTTATGCCAACGGATCGGTCGATCGGACGCGTCGGTTTATGTTCTTCAATGTTTATCCCCGTGTTGAACCCGGTTCGGAAGTCGTCGTACCGCGTAAAACATCAACCCCGCTTACGCCCCAGCAACTGCTAAGCACGACGGCGGGTACAATTTCATCGCTGCTATCGGTAATTGGGCTGGTTATTGCCCTGAGCGCAACCGTGAATCGATAAGGCTATTCCTTCTATGAACGCATCAAATCTGACTCCGAACGATCCGAACGTCATGGTCTCGCGGCCCATACCGCCCGATCAGATTTCGCCGAAAGCGGTCGTACTACGCCTGTTTCGACTGAAAAACGTTATTCAGCGAAACTGGCTGCTTTTACTGATACTTGTTGGTATCGGTGCGGCAATTGGCTTCATCTACGATCAATTTAACCAGAAGGCCCCTATCTACACCGCTACGATGACGTTCAACCTCGGCGGTGGCGGTAGTTCCAGTTCGTTCGGTGGCGAGCTGGGGGCATTGGCTGGTGCCTTTGGTATTGGTCAGGGGGCTCCCGATGCCAACATCTTCGTTGGCGAGAACTTCCTGGTGTACGCCAAGTCCCGTCCCGTCGTTGAAAAGACGCTGATGAAAACCGTTAAAATAAACGGTCAGGATACGCTGCTGGCTAACTACTACATCCGGCATAGCGGTATTCGCGATAAAGAGTGGGAGAAGAGCGATACGTTACGGTCCTTTTACTTCCCACGCGCGAAAAAACCGGAGGAGTACACCAAGCTGGAGCGAATTGCCATGTCGCAGATCTACGGCCGGATGAAGGGCGAGGTCGGGGTTGTTCAGCCCGAACGTAAGTCATCGTTCATGGAATTACGTTGCGGTATGGAAGACGAAATGCTGGCTGCCAGCTTTATCGAGCATCATCTCGAGACCATTGAAGAGGATTATCGGAGCAAGCAGACTAAGAAAACGCGGGAAATGTACGACCTGCTGACCGAACGCGCGGACTCGATTGCCCGGCTGATGAGCGGTACGGAAAACAAGTTGGCTCGGTACATGGACCAAAACCAGCAGATGGTGGTTGCGCAGGGTCAAATGATGCAGAACAAGCTGACCCGCAACTCAACCTTTCTGACGACGATCTACTATCAGGCGCTACAAAACGCGGAAAACATGCGTCTGTCGCTGATTCGCGAAGCCCCGCTGTTTACGGTTATTGAACCTGTCACCCTGCCACTTTACCGGGAAGTAATTACCCCTGTCGGGATGCAGATCGGCATTGCGCTGGGATTGATACTGGCACTTATTGTCATATTTTTGCGGGAAACCTACCGCTCCGTCATGCAGGAGGGGTAAAGCAGGTTTAACGTTTGAAATTTGAGGTTTAACGTTTTGTCACGTAGGGCACCATTAAATCTCAAACTTTAGACATTGAACGTCAAGCCATAAACCATTGAAAACACACGAGGTACTTATACAACCCGGCCGGTCGGAGCGGCATTACTGGCGCGACCTGTGGCGCAACCGTGAACTGCTGCTGATCCTGTCCATGCGTGACGTTTCGGTTCGCTACAAGCAAACCGCGCTGGGTATGGCCTGGGGGCTGATCCGCCCGCTGACAACTATGCTCATCATGGTTTTTGTCTTCAGCAAGGTGGCCAAGCTAAAAGGTGATCCGGGTATCCCCTATCCATTGATGGTGCTTGCCGGCATTACGATATGGACGTTCTTCTCAACCGCATTCACCCAGGTCAGCAACAGCGTCACGCTGAACTCTAATCTTGTCACAAAGGTATATTTTCCCCGGCTCCTGATGCCGCTAAGCTCGGTTGCCGTTAGCTTTCTGGACTTTTTGGTGTCACTGGGTCTGTTTATTCTGCTGGCCATCTGGTATCAGTTCGTGCCTGACTGGCACTTATTATTTGTACCTGTTTTTGTGTTGTTGGCTGTGCTGGCTGCGTTTGCCTTCGGTCTGTTTTTTGCAGTCGTGAACGTAAAATTCCGTGATATTGGCCAGCTAATTCCGTTCATCGTTCAGGTCGGCTTTTACGCCTGTCCGATCGCTTATACGAGTCAGCTGGTTGCTGATGAACCTTGGTATCCACTTTACATCTTGAACCCCATGGTCGGTATCATCGATGGTTTCCGGTGGTCGCTACTGGGTGGCAAAACGTATTTTAATCCGCAAAGTCTGCTGGCGTCAGTCGCGCTAACAGGTGTTTGTCTGATCTTGTCAGTATACTTCTTCCGCAAGCGCGAAAACACGTTTGTAGACGATATTTAACGTAACGAGTATGTCGGTCATTACGGTCGAAAATATAAGTAAGCACTACATCATCGACCACCAGAAGGGAAAGGGCGTCAATACCCTGCGCGATGTGGTAAGCGAAAATTTCCGGCAGTTGTTCGGCAACAAGAAAAGTCAGGTAACGACGACCCATGAAGAATTCTGGGCCTTACGCGATGTGAGTTTTTCGGTTGAACAGGGCGACCGGGTCGGTATCGTTGGTCACAACGGTGCCGGCAAATCGACACTGCTCAAAATTCTGAGTAAGATTATCGAGCCGACGAGTGGATCGGTTCGCATCCGGGGCCGGGTAGCGTCGCTGCTCGAAGTCGGTACGGGCTTCCACCCCGAGCTGACCGGTCGAGAAAACATCTTCCTGAACGGTTCGCTGCTGGGCATGAGTCGGAGCGAAATTCGAAAACAGTTCGACGAAATTGTCGCCTTTGCGGGTGTTGAAAAGTTTCTCGATACACCCGTCAAGCGGTATTCCTCGGGGATGTACGTCCGGCTTGGGTTTGCCATTTCGGCCCACCTCGACCCCGAGATCATGATCGTAGACGAGGTACTAGCTGTGGGTGACGCTGAGTTCCAGAAGAAGAGTCTGGGAAAGATGCGTGACAACTCGGCAAGTGGTCGTACGATTCTGTTCGTCAGCCACAACCTGACGGCGGTTCAGGCGCTTTGCAACAAGTCGCTGTACTTTGAAAAGGGTCAGCTGCTGGAGCAGGGGGAAACCAATCAGGTCATTGCCACTTACCTCAGCAAAGTATCGCGGACACGACTGCTGCGTGATTGGGATACGCCCGAAAAAGCGCCCGGTAATGATCTGGTACGTGTAAAACGTATCGAACTGATTCCTGAGTATCAGGATGAACTGACACACATCGACGTTCGCACACCCATGAAATTCCGGTTTGAGTTCTGGAACATGATGGATTCGGCGAATCTGAATCTCTCGATGCACCTAAACTCGCTGACGGGTGAGTGTATTTTCAACGTCGGCACCAAATCGCAGCCATACGGACCAGGCGTCATTGCGGGCGAATGCACCATCCCCGGCTATTTCCTCAACGATGGATCGTACACCCTTTCCGTTATGATCGTCAAGGATACGGTAACGCCCCTGTTTACGATGGAAGAAAGCCTGACGTTCGACGTGGAAGATTACCGCGAAGGTATTGCCTGGTATGGTAAATGGCCCGGCTACGTTCGGCCGCAGTTCCCGTTTCAAATCGGCATGCTCGAAGAAGCCGTAAAATAAGTTCAGGGTTTTGGGTCTCAGTGTACGGTTAGCTGGCCTTCCCGCTCCCCGTTTTTTAACCGCCCCGAAACTGATCGCCTGTTTATGATTAACGTTACCAAATCGTATCTTCCCGACTTCGACGAGTACACCGCCTTGTTGAAAGGAGTCTGGGACCGGGTGCATCTGACCAACGACGGTCCGCTGTTGCAGGAGCTGGAAGGAAAGATGAAGGAGTATCTGGGCGTGAAGCATCTGCTGATCTGCTCCAACGGTACAATTGTGCTGCAGATGGCCCTCAAAGCTCTAAATATAACGAAAGAGGTCATTACGACGCCTTTTTCGTACGTGGCAACGACCAACGTGCTGCTTTGGGAAGGTTGCACGCCCGTTTACGCCGACATTCGGCCGGACGATTTCTGCCTCGACGCTGATAAAATTGAGCCGCTGATTACGGAGAACACGCAGGCGATTATGGCGACGCACGTGTATGGTAACCCCTGTCATGTAGAAGCGATTCAGGTTGTTGCGGATAAATACAAGCTGAAAGTCATCTACGACGCAGCGCATACCTTTGGTGCCCGCTACAACGGACAGGCCATTCTGAATTACGGCGATGTCAGCACCTGTAGCTTTCACGCAACCAAGGTTTTTCACAGTGTTGAGGGCGGCTGCATCGTCACGGATGATGACGACCTGGCGCTGACACTACGGCGGTATCGCTCATTTGGTCACCGCAACGATGAATATTACAGCATGGGAATCAACGCCAAAAACTCGGAGCTGCACGCAGCCATGGGTTTATGCGTACTGCCTAAAGTTGACGAGCTGATTGCCGCCCGGAAACAGGTATTCGCCTGGTACGATGCCCGGCTGAACTTCGACAAAATCACCCGCCCCACACTGACGCCCGGTGTCGACTATAACTACGCCTATTATCCGGTTGTGTTTGAGTCGGAAAAAACACTGCTCCGAGTTGTTGACGCGCTAAAAGAACAGGGAGTTACCCCCCGGCGGTATTTTTACCCGTCGCTAAACACACTGCCCTTCGCGGTTCCTGCCAGCGCTGGCGTGGCTCAGAGCTGCCCGGTATCTGAGTCCGTGTCACTGCGCGTGCTGGCGCTGCCCCTGTACCCCGATCTGCCAGAAGCAGACGTTGATCGTATCTCCACCATTGTAAACAACCATGTCTAGTCTTCTGAACAGCATACTGCTCAGCAGCCTACCCGATAATGCCCTGCTATTGCCTAAACTAGCCGGGCTTATTCTGTTTCTCCTTTATATAAGCTATCTGGCCAGCCGAATCGCACGTCCATCGCTAAGCGAATGGTGGCTGACGACATTCCTGTTGGGTGCTGGCAGTGTCATTCTCACTGGTTTTGTCCTCTCAGCTCTATACCTGACAGCTAGCACTTTAGCCTGGGGACTAGGCGTTTTTGTAACGGCTACGGTCGTGGGCGGGCTGCTTCATTGGCTGTCAGGTCGGCCTGTCGCTTTCTCCGTACCAGCGCTGGTAGCCAACCGGCGGAAGATGAGTATTAACTGGTTCTACACCATCCCGCCTTACCTGAACATTATCTTTTCGGTATTGCTACTCACGCTGGGCGTCATTGCCGTTACGAACCTGCTACTGGTCCTATTCACCGTTCCAAACGAATGGGATAGCATGACGGGGCACCTGAACCGGGTGATGCAGTATATTCAGCGGGGTACGATGCGGCACTTCGGCGGTACGAACTGGAACATCGACACCTACCCGAAAAGCGTTTGTACGCTTCAGATTTACGGCTTTCTGATGACAAACCGGTTTGAAAACGGGTTCAAGTTTATCCACCATCTCAGCTACTGGACGGCCATCGTATCGGTATTCGGTATCATGCAACGCATTAGTCAGCTTATTACCGGCAAGGCAAATCTGACAGCTGGTTTTTTCTGCGCGCTGGTATATGCGCTGGTGCCTGACTTTCTGATGCAGGCTATCACCACAGAAACGGATATCGTACTGACGGCTTACCTGAGCGTTATCATTTACATGCTCTTTACATATCGGCAAACGCGCGACAACCGATATCTGTACATGGCCGGTATGGCGTTTGGTATGGCGTTTGGCCACAAGATTACGTTTGCGCTGCTGCTACCGTCGGTGTTTGTCATTATGATCTACACCGTCTTCCTGTCGGACTCGCTGGCAACTACGGTTGGCCGGACACTGCGGCTGGCCGGGGCAATCATTGTAGGCGTAGGCTTATGGACATTGCCGACTGGCTACCTGAAAAATGTCGAAGTATTTGGGCACCCCATTGGTCCACCCACCGCCCTGAAACATCAGTCGGTCGAGCGGGCTGGCTCACTAAAAAACTTGCTGGAACAGGGTAGCCGCAACCTGGTTCGCTATAGTTATGACCATGTCAACCTCGACGGACTGCGTAACCTGCCGACGGGAAATCGACTGAACCATCTGATGCGCGAACCGCTGGTCTGGCTGGAAGACAAGCTGCATATGCGGCTTGATGAAGAAACCGACTTCTCGATTCAACCGTTTGGTTTTGATCGTCGGTTCGTGTTCTTCAACGCGAATCCCTACTGGGGCATCTTTGGCTTCGGTCTGATGCTTCCGCTACTGATTCTGTCGCTTATTCGCTGGCTCAAGTTGACGCCCCGTTTCGTCGACGACCCGTATGTTTTTCTGGCGATTGCCGTTCTGTTGCACTTCGTAACCCTCTCTTACTCGGCACCATACGATCCGTTCAAGGGACGCTATTTTATCGAAACCGGTATGCTGTGTGCGCCGTTTGCCGGACTGCTATTCTTGAGCCCAAGGTTGATCTTTGCTAAGTCAGGGCATTTTCTAGGCAAGATATACGTCGGCATGGTGGTGGGGCTGGGTTGCCTGTCGGCGGTGTTGTGCGTGTTTTTAAACATCCGTGCGCTGCCACTAGCCTGGCGTGCTCCCGACGGCATTGCTTATCCATCGGCGTTCGCGTCTGACCGTATTCATCAAATGACCCTCGGCCGGCCCGATATTTATGTCCCGTACGAACGCTTCAATCAGCTGGTACCCGACACGGCAACAGTAGCCCTCGGTACGATCAACGACGACTATGAGTATCCGCTGTACGGCCCTCACCTCTCCCGCCGACTGATCACCATCAACCCGTTTGAGCAGGGCGTACAACCGATCCCTAAAAACGCCGATTACCTGTTCTTCGCCAAGAGCGTCATTACCCCCAAACCGGGCGATCTCCGGCTAGGTACCGACACCACGATGCGGAAAATCGTCATTGTTCCCGGCGAAGATTACTACCTGCGTAAGCTGAAATAACAGGTTATGGTTTATGGTATTCGGTTTACAGTGTTTGTCCTGTGATCTGACGATCAAAGCCACGCGCCAACCGTAAACTGAAGACTGAAAACCGTATACCACAAACCACGAACTCTCTATGACTCTTGCCATCATGCAGCCTTATCTTCTACCGTACATCGGCTATATGCAGCTGATGGGCGCGGTCGACACGTTTGTGCTGTACGATGATGTTGCCTTTATCAATCGGGGGTGGATCAACCGGAATAAATTGCTTATCAACGGACAAGAACACCTGTTTACGGTGCCTTTGAAAGATGCCAGCCAGAATAAGCGGATCAACGAGGTTCATCTGGCCGACGATCCGAAGTGGCGGAGTAAGCTCCTGAAAACTATTGAGCAGGGTTACCGGAAAGCACCATACTATGCGGTGGTCATGCCCCTGACCGAAAAAATCATCAACTTTACCACCGACTCAATCGCTGAGATGGTCTATCATAGTTTGGTCGAGCTGAACGGTTATTTGGGTCTGACACCTAAACTGGTTGCCTCGTCATCAGTCTACGAAAACGATCAGCTGAAAGCACAGGAACGAATTCTTGATATCTGTCGGCAGGAAGGAGCTACGCGCTACATCAATCCAGTTGGTGGTATGGAGCTGTATGATAAAAAGCGCTTTGCCGAAGCAGGCATCACGCTGAATTTCATTCGATCTGAGCGCGTCGAGTACCCACAGTTTAACCGGGGTGACAGCAGCACATTCATTCCATGGCTATCCATCCTCGACGTGATGATGTTCAATGACGTACCGGCAGTGAAAGAACTGTTAACAAAGTATGAACTTGTTTAATTGTGAATGAGCGAATGAGCGAATGAGTGAATGCTTATTAGCGAATC
>JAKONH010000285.1 GCA_022702045.1 Spirosomataceae bacterium | reverse complement strand
ACGACTATTTCACGCTGTTTCAATTTTCCGCCAAGTACGACCCCATTCCTACCATGCTGACTCAGAATCACCTCAACGTGATCAAAGGGTTCATGGGGCAGACGACGGCGTTCAAAAAAAATTACATCAAACCGGAAGTAGTCATCATGGCCGAGAATCGGGCCGCCGGCGAAGCGCGCTACATACACGCACCCCACGGCCGGGGCTTTTTCACCTTCTACGGTGGCCATGATCCCGAAGATTATCGCCACGAAATCGGCGAAGAACCAACTGATCTTAACCTGCATCCTAACTCGGCCGGTTACCGATTGATTCTCAACAACATCCTGTTCCCAGCCGCCAAGAAAAAGAAACAGAAAACGTAAGCATCAGGAAAGCCGCCCGAACCTATATTCGGGCGGCTTTCTTGTTCTTAACCAGCTCCCCTTTTATGAACAGTTTCACCGAATCACAGCGATTTCGACAAGGGTGGCTCTGGGCCATTATTCTGGGAGTAACAGCGCTTACATTACTGGCCCCCGCCGGCAACTTTCGTTGGCTTAGTTACTTGACACTGCTGTTTATTGTCCTGCTGTTTGTCGCCTGGCGGCTGGATACACGCTATGATCAGGCCGGTATTCACTACCGGGTCTGGCCGTTTATACGCTGGCCCACCATAGACTGGGCGGATGTCAGCACGGCAACGGTTACGCAGTATGGTTTTGTCGGGTATGGTATCCGCTGGAATTTTGGCGAATGGATCTATAACGTTGCCGGTAATCAGGGACTTCGCATCAAAACAATAACCAACAAACGCATCCTGCTCGGTACCCAACGTCCCGACGAGCTGCGCACCTTTTTATCGACACTATCACTGCCTGTTTTGGGGTATCAAAAGTAAAAACAAGCCGTTTTTCGCTTACCGGCACAGATCAACTCATCGGTCGATTTGTGCCGGTTTCTTTTTTGTCCACCCTACGCCCCGTAGCACCGGATGGTTTTGTTTGTGCGAACTGTAGAGACGCGAGGGATCGCGTCTCCCCCGCCGGATGGTTCGGTTTACCAGCAACAGATTAGCTGCCGCGAGCTGAGACGCGATCCCTCGCGTCTCTACGAAAAATTTTCCCAGAACATGCTTACTCGACTATTGATCAGCTTGTGTTTACTGGTGTCGGCCAGACAAATCACCGTTAAGCCGATCACGATCTATCTTATTGGTGATTCGACACTGTCAGTAAAAGCAGTGGCCGATTATCCCGAAACCGGTTGGGGCATGCCGTTCGCCCACTTTTTTGACGAAACCATACGGGTCGATGACCGGGCGATGAACGGATGCAGTAGGGGATCATTCCTGACCGAAAATCGGTGGCAACCC
This sequence comes from Spirosomataceae bacterium, assembly GCA_022702045.1. Classification (GTDB taxonomy): domain Bacteria; phylum Bacteroidota; class Bacteroidia; order Cytophagales; family Spirosomataceae; genus Spirosoma. The sequence goes on along the minus strand of JAKONH010000285.1, from coordinate 7,632 downwards.
GTCGTCGATTCGCTTCAGCCGGGCGACTATGTGCTGATCCAGTTTGGCCATAACGACGAAGTAAAAACCAAAAAGACGTATACAACCGAGTCGGAATTCCGGACCAATCTACTCCGGTACGTCAACGAGACCCGCGCCCGGAAAGCCCATCCCGTGCTGATTACGCCAGTAGCCCGCCGGAAATTTAACGCGGCCGGTGAGTTGGAAGACACGCATGCCATTTATGCTGAACTGGTTCGGACAGTAGCCAGCGAACAGGCTATTCCGCTGATCGACCTTGACCGGCAGAGTCAGGCATTGCTCCGACAGTTGGGGCCTAATGCGTCGAAACTGTTATTCAATCACCTGGCACCGGGTGAGCATCCTAATTACCCAAGCGGCCGCACCGACGATACCCATTTTAACGAACTCGGTGCCCGACGCATGGCCGAACTAGTCCTGGCTTCCCTCCGTTCCCTCGCCCCAGACCTGACCGCCCAACTACGCCAACCGGTATCCGGTCGGTAGATTCGTATGTTACTCGATTGCATGTGATGGATCGCTGCACTGTTTGGGTCTTCAGCGCACCACGGTGGCAGACTTCGCTCGTGTCAGCTATTGGTGGCCTGCCAGTTGTGGGGTCGGTGAAGACACAGACCCTGGAAAAATGTAATAGACAGCCATAAACCAAAAACCGATCTATGCCCCGCCTGTCCTCACTACTGCTTTTTTGCCTGATTACTTGTCGGTTGTTGGCTCAGTCGCCGGTGGTACAGTTTCCGTATCCGACGTCCTTTACGGTGGCACAGGATGGTAGCGGCAATTTCAAAACCATTCAGGAAGCCGTCAATGCGGTGCGTGATCTGTCGCAGGTGCAGGTGCTTATCTATATTAAAGATGGGACGTATCGCGAAAAACTGGTCGTGCCGTCGTGGAAAACCAACATCTCGCTGATTGGCGAAAGTGAAGAAAGGACGATCATCACCGGCGACGATTACGCCGGGAAGCCCTTCCCCGGTGGGGTTGACGCAACGGGCCGGTCGACATTTATTACCTACACTACCCATACCGTACTGATCGAAGGCAACGACATCATACTCGAAAATTTAACCATCGAGAACACGGCCAATCGTAACCGACAGGGCGCGCGGGTGGAGCAGGCGGTGGCGCTGCATGTCGAAGGTGATCGATGTATCGTGCGACACTGCCGATTGCTGGGCCATCAGGATACGTTATATATGGCCACGTCGACAAGCCGGCAGTTGTATCAGAACTGTTACATCGAAGGCACGGTCGACTTTTTATTTGGTGAAGCAACGGTCGTTTTTCAACGCTGTACCATTAAAAGCCTGGCTAACTCGTGGATCACAGCAGCCTCAACCCGCCCCGGTCAACCCTATGGCTTTGTCTTTCTCGACTGCTCCCTCACTGCCGACTCATCGGTCACCAGCGTTTACCTCGGCCGGCCATGGCGACCCTACGCCCGAACCATCTTTATCCGCACACAGATGGGGCCGCATATCCGCCCCGAAGGCTGGGACAACTGGGCAAAGACAACTAATTATAAAACGACTCATTACGCCGACTACCAAAGTAGTGGACCAGGGGCTGCTTCGCAACAGCGTGTCGACTGGGCGAAGCAGCTTACTGATACGGAAGCGAATCAGTACACGCTCAACACCATCTTCGGTGGCAAACGTGGCTGGTTACCTGCACCTGGCCTGACTTACAGGCGAGATACGTCATTTACGGTCAGTAGTGCGTATCTGAATGCAAAAAAGAAGTACCCCCAGATCAGCGTTGCCAACCCGACGCTACAAAAAAACGGGGCGGTAGCCGCAAACTGGCCCTATTGCACGCGCAACGGCAAAACCCTATTTCTAGACGCTTTTTATCCGACGGCACGTGCCCAAAAGCCCCGTCCGGCGGTGCTGTTGATCCACGGCGGTGGCTGGCGGACGGGCGACCGGTCGATGAACGTGGCAATGGCGAAGCGACTGGCGACTGCCGGCTATGTGGCCGTGACCGCCGACTACCGGCTCTCGACCGATTCGCTGTATCCGGCAGCTATCCACGATTTGAAAGAAGCCGTACGCTGGCTGCGTGCCCATGCCGACACATTGGGGATCGATACCGACCGCATTGCTGCTATGGGCTGTTCGGCGGGTGGGCAACTGGCAGCGCTACTCGGCACAACCGGCGATCTGCCCCTACTCGAAGGCAACGGCTGCACGCCCGGCCACTCCAGCACCGTACAGGCCATTATCGATATAGATGGGCTGCTGGCATTTGATCATCTCGAGTCGGGTGAGGGTGATGACAGCCGGAGTACGTCGGCAGCGACGTACTGGTTTGGTGGTCCGAAATCCGAAACGGTGGCGCTGTGGCGCGAGGCTTCCCCCCTCACTTATGCTAACCGTCCTGATACTAAACCAGCACCGATTCTGCTGCTGAACAGTTCCGTCGACCGTATGCACGCGGGCCGCGACGATCTGCTGGCGCTATACAAAACGCGGGGTATCTACACCGAGGTCCACACCTTTACCGATGCGCCACACACGTTCTGGCTGTTTCACCCCTGGTTCGAACCCACGATGCAACACACACTGGCGTTTTTGAAACGGGTGTTTAAGTAGAGACCGGCAGACCGGTGCGGCCACCGTGGCGCAGCAATCCGCTGCGTCTCACTATGCATGAGCCAGACCATCCGGTAAATGAGACGCAACGGATCGCGTCTCTACTTAAACCACTCACTGATCATCTCGCTGCGCGACTCATTTTTCAGTTGTTGTTGCAGATTGGCGGGTATGAGTGGAAAGAAAGTAATACCCGTCAGGCGCTCGATCTGACTGACCGGTACGACAAACGACGTCAGGGGCTGGTTAGATCCTTCATTATCGAGCAAAAAACCGATCATGCGGATCCGGGGCTGAGCCAATGAGCTATTGTTACAGTAGAGGAGTACTTTGTAAAATTTCTCCGGTACGCTCACTTCGTTGGTTTTGCCGATAGTCGGCAATCCGGGTTTGAGTACCGGCCCGGTGATCACGTATAACCCATTGTCGCGCAGGGCCCACTCACGCACCTGACTTTCCAGTTCTTTCCAGATACCCCGATTAAAGTCGGGTGCCTGTGGCGTCATGTTGCTCATGAAGAACGTTTCCTGCATCATTTTGCGGGAAAAGCGGAAGTCGCCTGCCGGTGCCAGGTGCCCCCGATCATAGCCCGATCGCGTGTAGTCGGCCGGGAGTGCGGAGCCTGTCGATACGGCCGGGTCGGGCACGAAGCGGGACCCTTCACGGTCGGTTTCCCCATTGATTTCTTCGGGCAACAGCGGATACGCCACCCAGTCGGCTACTTTATATTGATCGCGAAACCGCAATGTGTACCCACTATGCGCAACAATCTCGTCGCCAGCCCGGTGAGCCGGCAGAATAAAGCCTGGTTTCTTCTCAAAGTCGAACAGGACTTTTCCTGACGAACTGGGTGTCGGTACCGATGCATTTCCCCGACTGTCACTGGCTTCGCTTTCCCCTGACGGCGTATCCGTAGCCTCGTCGTCGCGCGTTGGCTCGGGGGCTTTATACGGATTACGACCTTCCTTGTGGTGCCGCACCGGTCCCAGCCCGACAATAGCGCGTATGTCGTTCCAGAACGCGACGACTGGCTGCGTTCGGCCACCGTAATGCAGGAACAGACCAATCAGAAAAAAGACAAACAGCAACACCAGTGTGTTGCCCCGCAGCCGGAAGCCCCGGCGGTGGAAGTTTTTCATGGTTTACGGGTATTCAGTTTACAGTAAACGGTCTATGGCAGTTGTTAAGCGGTAGGCTGCGATAGGGACTGCAAGTTATCATGAATTGACCGCATCTCCGGGAGCAGGTACCGGGCCAAAACCTGACGCAATTCCCCATCCATGACGAACTACCCACCCAACCCTACTGTTCTGAGTCGGTATGGCTGCTTTACGTTTGTACGTTGTTGGCGGGGGCGCTGCCGGTTTTTTTGGGGCTATCACAGCTGCCCAAACTCACCCCACCGCCACCGTAACTATTCTGGAAAAAAATCGCACGGTACTCAATAAAGTCCGGATTTCGGGCGGAGGGCGCTGCAATGTCACCCACGCCTGCTTCGACAACCGACAACTGGTCAGGCACTACCCACGGGGTGAAAAACCGTTGAAGTCGCTACTGACGCAGTTCAGCGCAACCGACACCGTCGACTGGTTCAACCGGCAGGGCGTGGCCTTGAAGACCGAAGCCGACGGGCGCATGTTCCCGACGACCAATACCTCCGAAACCATTATTGACTGCTTCCTCGATACAGCCGATCAATTGGGCATCGACATTCGCACTAGTTGTGGGGTAGCGTCGATTACACCCAATGCTGATGGTAGCTGGCAAATCAAGCTGCTCACGGGCGAGTTGCTCACCGCTGACCGGGTTCTAATTGCGACGGGGGGCTACCCCCAGCGCGGCAGCTACGACTGGATTCCTGAACAGGCCGACGAGTTGATTACCCCTGTCCCATCGCTGTTTACGCTCAACGCGCCGACCAGTCCGTTGCTCCCATTAGCGGGCGTGTCGGTTCCGATGGCGGCCGTCTCGGTCGTAGGCACGAAGCAGGAACAGCGCGGGCCGTTGTTGCTGACGCACTGGGGCTTTAGTGGTCCAGCCGTGTTACGCCTATCAGCCTGGGCAGCCCGCGACCTGGCGCTGGTCGATTACCAGTTTACGCTGCGAGTCAACTGGGTGCCGGATCAGAACGAGGCTCAACTTCGCGCAACGATGCAAACGTTTCGGCAGCAGAACGGTCGCAAACAGATTTTTACGCAAAATCCATTTGTCCTCCCGTCACGGCTGTGGCAGGCCCTGGCTACCGAAGCTGGCATCGTCGACGAGCAGCGCTGGGCCGACCTGCCCGCCAAACCGGTCAATCGCCTGATCGAGTCACTGACAAACAGCCGGTTTGCCATCACGGGAAAAAGCACGTTCAAGGACGAGTTTGTTACCTGTGGTGGTATCGATCCGGCTACGCTGAATTTACAAACCCTCGAAAGCCGCAATCAGCCGGGCCTGTTTTTCGCCGGCGAAGTGCTGAACATCGACGGTATTACCGGTGGCTTCAACTTCCAGAACGCCTGGACAACGGGCTATATCGCCGGGAAGAATTTGGGAGTGTAAGGGCTTTCGGTGTACGGTACTCAGTTTTCGGTGACCCTCGTGGTACGGTTCGTCACAGAGTGTCTGTCATATAAATTTAGCAGTTAGTTGATTCCTAAAAGTGACAAGAAAAGTGTTTTTGTAGATTTTCGGTTGACAGGCGATACAACTTAATTAAGACATATTTGGTAGCATTTTGTCAAGACGAGAACCGCCCAGTCCAATAAGGTTGTACAGGTCGCAGTGACGTACCATAGCACATCTAATACGTGCGGAGTATCAAGAATATCAGGCGACGGCGTAATTAACTTGCTTGATTATACGCCAACACAGTACACACGAATCGGTTGCAAACCCGATCCCCAATTTGTAATAACTTGCACAATTACTGTGTGGCAAAACCACCCTGCACCGAATTACTAATTCGAAGGTCTGTGTCTTCACCGCGCCACGGTAACCACCGTAAACCGAAAACTGCATACCGTAAACCGAAACTCAAATGCTCGATCAGATTCAGGAAGCCGCCCGCTATATTCAGTTGCAAACTACTGTACAGCCGCGCATCGGCATTATTCTGGGAACGGGGTTGGGGGCGCTGGCGTCCGAAATTACCATTGACACAGAGTTACCCTACGAGCGAATTCCCCACTTCCCCCTGTCGACGGTCGAATTTCATTCAGGTCGGCTGCTACTGGGTACACTGGCGGGCAAACCCGTTGTTGTGATGCAGGGCCGTTTCCATTTCTACGAAGGCTACAGCATGCAGCAGGTTACCTTTCCGGTGCGGGTCCTGCGTGAACTGGGCATCACGACGCTGCTGGTTTCCAACGCATGCGGTGGCCTGAACCCCGCTTTCGCCGTCAGCGACCTGATGGTAATCGACGATCACATTAGTTTGCTAATGCCCCAGAACCCACTGAGCGGCAAACATTATACGGCATTCGGCGACCGCTTTCCTGACATGAGTGCGCCCTACGATGCCGAGTTGCTTGATCTGGGTTTGACGCTGGGTGCTGAACTAGGTATTCCACTCAAACGGGGGACGTACATTTTCGCGTCGGGACCGCAGTTGGAAACCAAAGCCGAATACCGGATGCTGCGACAGTGGGGCGCCGACGCGGTTGGCATGTCGACCGTGCCGGAAGTGATCGTCGCCCATCAGATGGGACTACGCGTATTCGGCGTGTCGGTGATTACAGACATGGGCATTCCCGAAACGCTTGAGCGGGCCGACATTGCCAAAATCATTGCCGCTGCCGCCGTAGCCGAACCCCAGCTGACCCGCCTGACAAAAGCCCTGATCGAACGACTCAACGTTTAGTTAAAAACAAGCGTATTCTCGTATACTGAACTGCCCGGCAACGGGCTTTCGCTATTTTGTACGTCCTGAATTAAATTTTATCTTTGAACAGTACCAAACTCAACCTAATCCTCATGACCGATGCTGCTACCCGTTCGGGGCTGTTCCGGACACGTCTTTGTGTCGGCAACCCGATTCGGCGTTCAGCAGTTGGCTTACTCTTAGCCTTATGCTGGCTACTGGCAGCTTGCCAATCGGTACAGCACAAACCCGTTCGCATTGGCTTTTCGCAACGAACTATGGCCGACAGCTGGCGCCGGACGATGCTGACCAGCATGCAGTTGGAGCTGTCGTTTCATCCCGACATTGAGTTTGTCGTCAAGGACGCTAACGGGCAGAGCGCGCGGCAGGCTACCCAGATTCAGGAACTCATCGATCAGCAGGTCGATTTACTGATCGTTTCACCCAACGAAGCGCAGCCGATCACGCCCGTCGTCGAAAAAGCCTATCATCAGGGTATTCCGGTCGTTATTCTTGATCGCCGAACAGCCTCTGATGCCTACACCGCTTATGTGGGTGCCAATAATGTTGAAGTAGGTCGAACCGCTGGCATGTATGCCGGGGCCGTGCTGAACGGGCGCGGCAAGGTTGTGGAAATTGGTGAATCGCCGGGTTCGTCGGCCGATATCGACCGGCATCGGGGCTTTTTGGACGCCATCGCCAAACGGCCCGGTATTCAGCTGGTCACCAAACTGGCGGGCGACTGGGATAAGCAATCGTTCGCGGACGAGTTGACGCAATTGCTCAAAAGCCGGTCGGACATTCAGCTGATTTTTGCGCAGAACGACCGCAATGCCCGGAAAGCGTATACGGTATGCCAGCAACTGGGTATGGCCGACAAAATCCGGATTATCGGTGTCGATGGACTGCCCGGCATCAACGAAGGTATCGACCTTGTCGACCAGGGCGTATTGACAGCTACTGTGCTCTACCCGACCGGGGGAAAGGAAGCCATTCGTACCGCCCTTGCGATTCTGAACAAGAAACCGTTTCGGCGCGAAAACCGCCTGCCAACAACGCTGATCGATTCGTCAAACGTACAGATTACTAAACTTCAGTATGATCGACTCATGGACCAGCAGGCTGATATTCAGCAGCAAAGTAGGTACATCAGCGACCTCACGCAGACCT
>JAKONH010000275.1 GCA_022702045.1 Spirosomataceae bacterium | reverse complement strand
CCGCTACTCCAGTTCGACGGGCGACCGAGCGAAGTATATGATCAGGAAACGCTGCAAAAAGTAGCCATGATCAGTGACAACCTACAGTCGTACACCCGCTGGAGCGGGACGGGTGAGCTGTCGAGCGAGGACCGGGATAAGCTGAAGCGCGTCATCAAGCGGGCGCATAGTGATGGCAAGCCCGTTCGCTTGTGGGCCATTCCTGATCAGCCGGATGCCTGGAAAACGCTCAAAAAACTAGGTGTCGATATCATTAATACCGACCGGGTCGCCGAAGCGGCTACGGCATTACGATGAACGCGAATTTTTTACATTAAGTAATCAACCATGAGCCAAACCATTTTGATTACGGGGGCTTCGTCGGGAATTGGTAAAGCTACGGCCCGTCTGTTTGCGGCACAGGGCTGGAACGTAGCGGCTACTATGCGCCATCCCGACCGGGAGAACGAACTGACTGACGTCGCGGGTGTACGTCTCTACGCACTTGACGTTACACAGACGGAGGGTATTCGCACGACGGTCGATCAGGTCCTGCGTGATTTTTCGGGCGTCGATGTACTGCTTAACAACGCGGGCTACGGCCTGTTTGGCCCCCTGGAAACCGTTTCAGCCGAAAAGCTGATGGATCAGTTTCAGACCAATCTTTTTGGGGCTATCCACATGATTCAAGGGGTTTTGCCGGCAATGCGTGAACAGAAGCGGGGGACGATTATCAACGTTACATCTATTGGGGGATTGGTTGGTTTGCCATTCAACTCGATTTACCATGCTACCAAATTTGGGCTTGACGGACTCTCGGAATCGCTCAACTACGAGCTAAGGCCGTTTGGTGTTCGGGTCAAGATTGTAGCGCCGGGGGGCGTTGCCACCGACTTTGCCACCCGATCCCTACAGCAAACAACTGACGGGCCCAGCGTGTACGACACGGATATAAAGAAGGTCATGGCTGCCTTTCAGCAAAGCGGTGGTGCGTATTCCTCCGCCGATCAGATTGCCGAGGTGATCTACCGGGCGGCTACCGATGATACGGATCAGTTGCGGTATCTGGCGGGAGCCGACGCCCAGGGACTATACGCGATGTGGAAAGAGATGACTAACGAAGCCTTTTTTACCATGATTCAGAAGCGATACGGACTGGCTTAACGCAGCAGGTTGGGAACGCTTCGCCGTACATCGACGAACGCCCCCAACCTGACAATCCATTTCGTAAACCCGTTACTCCGCCAGAATCACCTTACTCGTAACGCGTTGCTGCCCCTGAATCAGCGACAGAATGTAGAAGCCCCGTGGGATCTCCTGGACCGGTACGTTAATCAGGTTTTCACCCGCTGTAACGCTATATAACTGCCGAATCATGGGTTGCCCCGCCTGATTGAGCAATTGTAGCGACAGATCGCCCGTCATAGCTGCCCAGTAGCGGACTTTGAGCATGTCATGGGCCGGGTTCGGATACACCTCGGCCGTGAATAAACCGGCTTCTGGCTGCACGGTGGCGGCAATACGACTATTGCTCGCTTTGGCCAGCCGCGCACCGGCCCAGTCGCCGTGGTCACAGGCGGCCCCGTCGCCCCCGTCGGTAACGACCAGCGTTAGTGTCTGCTTGCCCGAGACGTCGAGTGTCAGTGACTTGGTAGCCGTTGCTGCATTCATGTTGCCGCTACTGTAGACTTTGTTACCATCCAGGAACACCTGAAACTCAACGTTGCCACATCCAGCATCAGCGATTTCGTCGTCAAGCCCCATGTCGGTGATGAACTGGGTGTACTGGCCGCCCAGGTTGTAGCTGATTGACGAAGCTGCGTGTATGCCCAACCCCTTGGTGTAGGTCTGCCCGTTCAGGGTGATGGTCCGCCCATCACCTGCATTGGCTTCGCCATTGCTCTTGTCTTTCTCAACGGGGCCATAGCCGTTGCTGGCAGAAGACCATGTCAGGTCCGAGAGGTAGAGCGATGAACTCGTTACGGGTGTTGTCGAGCTGGGAATCAGTCGGGCACCGGCCCAGTCGCCGTGGTCGCAGGAAACACCATCACCCCCGTCGGTAACGACCAGCGTCAGCGTCTGTTTGCCTGACACATCCAGGGTGATTGATTTGGTAGCGGTGGCTGCATTCATGGTACCGCTGCTGTAAACTTTGTTGCCATCGACAAACACCTGGAATTCGATAGTACCACAACCCGAATTGGCTATCTCATCGTCGAGACCTACGTCGGTAATGAACTGGGTGTACTGCCCGCCCAGATTGTAGCTGATCGAGGAAGCTGCATGCACGCCTAAACCTTTGGCGTAGGTCTGCCCGTTCAGCGTGACGGTACGTCCGTCGCCCGCACCGGATTCGCCGTTACTCTTGTCTTTCTCGACAGGACCGTAGCCATTGGTCGCCGAGGTCCAGGTCAGGTCCGACAGGTATACGCCCGATCCTGATGGAGTTGGAGTGGGTGTGGGTGTGGTTGTCGTGGTCGGGACGCGGAAGAACGTGCTGGCTGGTATTGCCTGTTTATTGATGTTGGGACCGCTGTAGCTGGCACTTAGCGATTGACCGCCTACGCCCTGAAAATAAATGATGGTGATGGCGTGCTTGCCCGCTTTCAGACCGATCGTGCCCGATTGCTCCTGATCGCCGTGAACACCGTCGTTGCTCACGACTTCGGTGGTACCGATGTACAGTTTCGTGCCGTCGTCGGACGTGGTGTAAAACGTGTATGTGCCGTCAGTAGGGACGTTGATATAACCCGTAAACCGCAGGCCGTAGTTCTGCTCACGACCACGCATGGAGAAATCAACGGTTGAGGCCGCTCCGGTCTTGGCTGGCGTGAGCGAGGCAAAGTTGGGCAGCGATGTCCAGCTTCCTTCGTAGTACTGATAATCAAGCCCGTTTGTGGTCGAAGCCGGGTTCTCCGGATCGCGCAGACTGACCGGCGTGGGTGTGGGTGTGGGTGTTGTAGTGGTCGACGTCTGTTTGAACAGGAGGGCCGACGTGTAGGGGGCCAGCGTGATCTGACCGGTATAGGCCGTGTTTTTAGCGTCGCGGTAGGTGCCGTCCAGCCCTACGTTCGTTGTTTGGTTCGACGCGTTGTAGACGATTTTAACGTAATCGTCGGGGTTGAGCGTCGATAGGGTAGCCTCCCGCATGAGGAGATTATCGACCCAGACCGTTTGGCCGTCTTCGTAGGCCTGCACAACTAGAATCGCGTTCGATTCGTCGGCGTTGGCGGTAAATGTCGCTTCCAGATTCTGACGGTTCGTGCCGAGCACAAAGGTCGTGCGGTCGGCCAGATCGCGGTAGTTGCCGGCCTGCTGACGTGGGTAAACGGTCAGGCGTTTGTTAGCACCCGAAGCAATGCCGTCGAGCAGCAACTGATACGTTTGCCCTTTCCGAACGCTGCCCAGGTTGATCGTCGCCAGCAGGTAGCTATCGCCTTTACCCGACGACGAGGCAAATGACAGCTTCATCGAGCCGCCATCGAGCTTGTTTGCGTTATCCCAGTCGGCCCGGCCGTTGCCGTAGGGCGACCAGACACCCCAACCATTGATGTTGCCCGAGTAAGGGAAGTTCAGCAGCGTCGTGCCGGTCTGTGTTACCATCTGCGTTTTGTACGTGATCGGGCTGTTGAACGAATTCCGATCCTGACCGTACTTGTTCTGCCATTCCGCCAATGAGAGCCGTTGTCCGGTCAGGCCAGAGCCAGGGTTGTACACGGCCTGAATCTTGAACTGATCTTCAAACGGCCGCATGTAATAGTTGTAGTCGAACGACCCATACTGGCTTAAGTCGTTCGCACTCGATTCGTAAGCCGCTACCAGTTGCGTAGCCAGTTTGCTGGCGAAGATGTTGTTTTGGCTGGTAATGTTGCGGGGGGTACAGATCTGGTTCGCAACGATCTTGATTTGCTCTTCACCGTTATCGAATAGTGTATTGTTTTTCAACGTGTTGCTGTACGCCCCCCGCAGGAAGATACCCATACCGGCGACCCGGAAAATCGAGTTGCCCGACACCTCCGCGTTGACGGTGCAATCATCCAGGAAAATGCCGTGCGCCCCGGTCGTGGCGTTAATTGGTGCCCCCTCCGGTGCGCCTACGCCGTTGTAAATGATGTTCGACAGGAAGCGCAAGCCGTTGGTATTGTTGCGGTTGCCGTTCCAGGTGTACAGTCCACCCCCGTCGCTTTTGGTCATGCAGTAGTTCGATACCCGGTTATACTGCACCGTCGAGCTGGTGACGACCGAAACGCCCGTGTAGCCAATGTTGTCGAATACGTTGTATTCGATCAGCGAATTATTGGTACAGCTCGACTGGAGTCCGGAATAGCTACCGTCGCCGTTGGCGCCCCGGCCGGGTACAAGTCCGATGCGCTGCACCGTATTACCACGGAAAGTGAAGTTCTGGAAAGCCTGAATCGTCAGACCACTGCTGTTGGCATCCTCGAGCAGGTTGTTTTCCAGCGTGATGCCGCTACCCGACCCGTTGAAGAAGACAGCATTTTCGCCCGAGTTGGTGATGTCGTTCCCCGAAACCGTAATCCCATTTCCGTTGACCGACAGGATACCCGAAGACAGCGTCTGCGTGACCTTGATGTTGCGTACTGTCACGTTATTGACGTTTGCCAGATTCACCCCTTCGCTGGCCGTCGTGACGGCGATCGACTGGTTGTTGGGGTTGTTCTGGTTGTCGTACAGCCGGATCGTTTTGTCGGCGGGATTGTAGTACCATTCACCGGACTGATCGAGTGTAGCCGGGTGGTTCTGAACGAAGTAGCCCCAACCATCAGTCGGTTCGTAGGTTGTGCTGCCTGCCAGCGACAGTGTGTTGCCATTTTGATTTGCAATCGTTACACGGTCGATTACCCAGGTCGCTGAGCGAACGACGGCGTCGCCCCCCGCCCAGTTGGTCGACAGCGATTGCTGACTGGTAATCTGTCCCCGGCCGTTGTGCGACTGGATGGTCAGATAGCCTTTGTTCGAGTCGCTGAGGTTGGGATAACGACCCAGTGGAAGTGCCGTATTGTCGCGATAAGCTCCGGTTACGCGGCTGCCACAACTGGGGCAACTGGCCTGCCAGGTGTTGTTGCCTATGTTATTCCAGCCCGTCACCAGCGTTGATCCCGCGATCACAGGCTTGTTGCCCGATCCGTACGCGTCGACAACAATGGGACTGCCCGACGAACCTGATTGACGGACGTAAAGCGTGCCCCGGAAGGTGTCGCCCCGGCGGAGCAACACCTGATCACCAGCCTGAAGCGTCAAGCTACTAACTTTAGCCAGCGACTGCAACGGACTATCGGCCGAGCGGCCGGAATTGCCGTCGTTGCCGTTGGCAGCTACATAATACGTAGTTTGAGCAAAAACTGCCGGCGCTAATCCTAGCAAGAGCAGCAGCATGGACATGCCACGGCCTGCGCGCCCGATCAGGCGCTGATCAATGTGTACAAATACGGTAGACACAAGTGCAAATGGTATAATGGGAGGAGGTGACTTATTTCTTGAACGGTGCGGAGAAATAGAACCTAAAAGTAACGGCAACCTACCGATTAATCAATTTATTATATTATTATTTCATTAATAGTCAATGACTTATAGGTAAGATATGTATTGTTTTAAAAGTTTATTAAGCGGTAATTTGCTGACAGTCAGTTTGTTTGGCTTATAGAATAAGTATAGGAAAAAGTGTAGTAATGGGCAGCTGACCGAGCGAATTAGTTAGTAGGTAGTCAGTAAGTATAAGTACGTGGTTTTTGAGGGCTTCCCCAGGCCGGGCTATCAAATTAAGTCTGAGCTGGTTGGAATTCGTTTCGACAATGGCGACGTTTACCGCCGTTAGTTCAGACAACCTTATTCGTTATGAATACACCTACGCTGACGCAGCTTTTCCCTGCCGACGATCAGATTCCGGTCGCGTACCGCATTGAACCCGTGCACCAGCGGGAGTACCTTATCAATGGTGAAATGCGGCAGTGGGATGGTCCCACGACCGATGTTTATTCGCAGATTGGCGCGCCTGACGCCGATGGTACCATCAAGCCCCGGCTGGTCGGCAGCTTCCCCGTCGGTACGGAAAAGGAAGCTATGGAAGCACTCGATGCGGCCGTGGCGGCTTACGACAATGGGCGGGGCGAATGGCCCACGATGTCAGTCGCCGGTCGTATCGCCTGCATGGAAACGTTTGTAGGCAAGATGCTCGAACAGAAGCAGCGCGTTGTGTCGTTGATGATGTGGGAGATCGGCAAGAATCTCGCCGATTCAACGAAAGAGTTCGACCGTACGGTAAAGTACATTTATGACACGATCGACGCGCTCAAGGATATCGACCGGGCCGGATCGCGATTTCGGGTGGAGGAGGGTATTATCGGGCAGATTCGCCGGGCTCCGTTGGGGGTTGTGCTGGCAATGGGGCCATTTAATTACCCCCTCAACGAGACCTACACGACGCTCATTCCGAGCATTCTGATGGGCAATACGATTCTGTTCAAGACGCCCAAGCACGGTTCGTTGCTCCATTACCCACTCCTCGAAGCGTTCCGAACCAGCTTTCCAAAGGGCGTCGTCAACTCGATTTACGGGCGCGGGGCGGTTGTTGTGCCACCCATCATGCAATCGGGTAAGGTAAACGTACTGACCCTGATCGGGTCGAGTAAGGTTGCTGACGAACTACAGCGGCATCACCCCAAACTCAACCGGCTTCGCTCAATCCTTAGCCTCGATGCTAAAAACGCAGCGATTGTGCTACCCGACGCCGACCTCGACGTAGCCGTGAACGAATGCCTGCTCGGGGCGCTTTCGTTCAATGGACAACGTTGCACAGCCATCAAGATTATCTGGGTACATCGGTCAATCGCCGATCGGTTTCTGGAACAATTCAGTCGGGCAGTCAGTGCGCTGAAATTGGGTATGCCCTGGACGGATGGTGCCCAGATAACCCCGTTGCCGGAACCCAACAAGGTCGACTACCTCAACGATACGATCCGTGATGCCGAAGCGGGCGGTGCAACGATTATGAATGAAGGGGGCGGTGACTACGCTGGTAGTCTGTTTAAGCCAGCGGTGGTTTACCCCGTAAAAGACGGTATGAAACTGTACCGCGATGAGCAGTTCGGGCCCGTGGTGCCGGTTGTCGCGTACGACGACGTGGAGGCCTTTATCGAGTATCTGGAAACTGACAGCCACGGTATGCAGGCCAGTATTTTCGGTACGGATACCAAGCCCATCGCCGACTTGATCGATCCGCTGGTTAACCTGGTATGCCGGGTGAACATCAATGCGCAGTGTCAGCGCGGACCCGATACGTTTCCATTTACGGGTCGGAAAGACTCAGCTGAAGGAACGCTATCGGTGGAAGATGCGCTTCGGTCGTTCTCGATTCGTACCTGCGTGGCTACCAAAGAAACCGAGGCTAATAAAACGATTCTGAATACGATCGTCGGTGAGCATCAATCCAATTTCCTGAGTACGAATTTTCTTTTTTAACGGAAAGAAAAAAGATGTGAGACGATAGCCAGCATCGGTAGGGTATAGCTATCGGGTGGACTTTTCAACTTACGGTAATTTTGCAAAAAAAGCCATTAGTGGACAAATGCCCATTAATGGCTTTTTTTGCAAAATTATTGCACTAAACGCTACTTGATGGTAGCAAGGGCAGCCGCGTAATCAGGCTCCTGCCCAATCTCCGGCACCTGCTGTTGGTAGATGATTTTTCCTTCTGGATTCACCACGATTACGGCACGGCTTAACAGACCTTTCATAGGGCCGTCGGCAATTTGTACTCCGTACGTATGGCCAAAATCAGTTCTGAAATCAGACAGCATAATCACGTTTTTAATGCCTTCCGCGCCACAAAACGCTTTCTGGGCAAAAGGCAGGTCCTTGGAGATGCAGAGCACGGCGGTGTTTTTAAGGCTAGCGGCATCTTCATTGAATTTGCGCACCGATTTAGAGCAAACACCAGTGTTTACACTGGGGAAAATGTTCATGATCACATACTTGCCTTTGTAATCACCTAGCGCGTTATCCTTTAGGTCAACGCCAGTCAACGTGACTTCTTTAGCGGATGATCCCAACGGGGGTAGTTTGCCAACCGTATGAATAGTTTTACCCCCTAGTGTAATGGCCGTACCGGTGGTCTGTGCCAGAGCGATATTGGTAACGAGTAGACAGGCTAGGCCCAGGAAGAAGAGTCTAAGGGCCTGCATTTGGTTTTTGATAGCAGTCATACTGTGCATTCTATTGATGGTAGTTCTTCAAAGATATTGAGAAATGATGGATGAACATCCGTTCGACCAATTCACGAAGATCATAAAAGCGCACGTAGCTTTCTATACGTTTATCTACTCAACGTAGCACAGTGCTGTGGCATGCAGCCATTTTCAGCTTATAGCGGTCTTTGCGCAAAAGGCCATCAGTTGAAAAAATCTCGAGCGGTGACCTCACAACCTGGTA
>JAKONH010000225.1 GCA_022702045.1 Spirosomataceae bacterium | reverse complement strand
CTGCCCGGCGGGACTTTTTTTGTACCTTACCTATGCTGTTCACCGCCGGATGGTCTTGCTGACGCGTGCTGAGAGGGATCGCCGGTTTGCGCCACGGTGGCCGCCGGCGCGGTCTCTACAAACTTCTTCTCATTGTGACAATCTCTCCTATTATTGAATTACGCAACCTCGTCAAATCCTACGGCGAGACCCCGGTGCTGAATGGTATAAACCTCAGCGTCGATGCCGGACAGGTGGTTGGTTATATAGGCCCGAACGGGGCAGGTAAATCAACGACGCTGAAAATATTGATCGGCATGTTACCCGACTTCGCTGGCGAAGCGACTGTACTGGGTATGGATGTTCGGACGGACGCGCTCGATATCAAACGACGTATCGGTTACGTCCCTGAAAATGCGGCCCTGTATGATTCACTGACCCCAATAGAGTACCTGCAATTCGTCGGGCAACTGTACGAACTCGATCCGAATCATATCGAACGAAAAGCGCTCGACCTGCTGCGACTAGTTCAGCTGTCCGACAATGCGCATGCCCGTATGACGACCTTTTCGAAGGGAATGCGTCAGAAGGTGCTGCTGATTTCGGGGATGCTCCATAATCCCGATGTGATCTTTCTGGACGAACCGCTGTCTGGGCTGGACGCTAACGCGGTCGTGCTCGTGAAAGAAATTATCCGGCAACTAGCTAACACCGGCAAGACTATTTTCTACAGCTCACACATCATGGACGTGGTCGAGAAGATTTCTGACCGGATTATCATCATCAATAAGGGGCAGATCATTGCCGACGGAACGTTCGCGGAGTTACAGCATCAGCGCCCGGAATCGCTGGAGCAGTTGTTCGCCCAGATGACCGGTAGCGACAGCCAAACCGACGTAGCCGGGGAATTTATCAACACGCTGACTAATTAACCGGCCATGACACCACTAATTCTGTCTATCCTCGATCGGTTGAAAGGACTGTTTCGATCGCTGGGCGCTGATTATCCGCAGATGCGGGCTATCGTGCAGGTTAAGTTGATGATGGACAATCGGCGCAACTACACGACACTGGGTCGTTACGGTCAGCAGAAAAAAAACAATGATGCGCCCGACAATACTTTTCTGAAAGTACTGGGCTTCTACGCCTTTTTTGGCGTCATTCTCGCGCTTCAACTGATGTTCCTGGAACGGGAAAGCCTGTTTCTGCCGCTTATTTTTCAGTTTTCCTACGTCATGATTCTCTGTGCCATGACGTTGATCTCCGACTTTTCCTCGATCATCCTCGATTCGTCCGACAATCAGATCATTTTGCCCCGCCCCGTCAGCAGCCGAACACTCTGGCTGGCGCGTATCACCCACATCTCAGTTTATCTGTTCGCCATCTCGCTGGCTACGGGCCTGGGCAGTATCCTGATACTTGGCTATCGCTTCAGTCCTATCGCGGGTTTATCGTTTCTGATCCTGAGCGTACTGTCAGCCATGCTAATGGTCTTTCTGACAAACCTATTGTACCTCGGCCTGATGCAACTTATCAGCGAGGAGAAGCTGCGTGAGATCATCAACTACGTTCAGATTCTGATGGCTATTGCCTTCTACGGGGGGTACCAGCTCATCCCACGGCTCATGACGCAGGCTAGCCTGGGCGAGACGATGGAGCGGCAGTGGTGGCATTATCTGGTACCGCCGATGTGGATGGCCGGTTCCGTTGAGAGCGTACTGCTGTGGACGTTCGACACGGAACATCTGCTGTTTGTCGCCCTGGCGATTCTGATGCCGGTAGGTGGTATCTGGTTTATGAGCCGGTTCATGACGGGGTCGTTCACCGAAAAACTAAGCAGTCTCGATCAGGAAAGCAAACCCACACAGCCAGTAGCTGCCGTTGTGCAGCCCACCACACTACCCGACCAACTGGCGAGCTGGTTTACTGGCTCATCGCTCGAACGGGCCTCGTTTGCCTTCGCCTGGCGGATCATGGGCCGCGATCGGAAGTTTAAGCTGAAAACCTATCCGCAGCTTGGCTTTGGACTCGTATATATCGTGTTTATGTCACTCCGGGGCGGCAGTCTGGGCAGCAGTGCGTTTACCACCCTATTCTCGCTTTATTTCGCTGGCTTGTACGGCATGGTTGCTCAGTATCAGCTATCGGCATCCGATAGTTTTAAGGCGTCATGGCTTTACGGGGCAGCGCCAATCCGGCAACCGGGCGAAATTCTGTCAGGGTCATTAAAAGCGATCGTCGTCAAACTGGTTACGCCTTTTTACCTGCTGGTAGCCGCTTTTCTGATTTGGCGTAATGGCACCGATCAGCTCAGCGACATACTACTGGGCTACATCAGTACACTGGTTATGTTGCTGGTATCGGCCCTTCTCTCCGACCGGCGGATGCCTTTTTCTACCCCTGTCGACTCGGTCAACCGCAGTAATACAGGCCGGAGTTTTATCACACTGATCGTACTGGGCCTGATTGGTGGCCTTCATTACGGACTGACGCTTATTCCATACGGTGTCTGGGGCGGCATCGTATTTTCCCTGTTAACAGTCTGGCTGCTAATGCGGCAGTACCAGCGCACGAACTGGAGTCAGATTGTGATGGCCTGATTGTCTGCGACAGCCTCCCTACCGTCGAGTCGAAGGCTAAACCAGCGCGACTTAGTATTTGCCGCTGTCGCAACTCGACAGCAGAGATGCTGTTGGGGACAAACCCAAGCCTGGCGAAAACAAGGTAAATGTTAACAATGACGCTGATTGTCGGGCTTTTCCATCTATATTCTTGTCTTTCCCCCCCATACAGTCTACTTTTGCAGGATTTTTAGCCACCCCTCAACGGGCTGAACGTCATTGTACTGTCGAATACAATCGTTTACGGTGCAGCGCTCGGCTGCGCCAGTTTGTT
>JAKONH010000190.1 GCA_022702045.1 Spirosomataceae bacterium | reverse complement strand
GTTACGGGCAGGCCGAAGATCGCCAGCGAACAGGGGCAGCTGGTTTCGACGAGCACTTGGTCAAACCGGTGGACTTGGATTCCTTACTAGGCTTACTGACGAAGGTGCTAAAAAAGGTTGGTAGAACCCCGGACACGGACTAAGTGTCATTTGTTTAATCTCAAAAAGCTGAAAATCCAGCTAATCACCAGAGGACGACATGAGCGAGTTCGGCGGCTATCGCGCCTGAGGCATACGAACTTATCGGGAGAAAGCCGAGTTTGCGGGTGGTCGGGTCAATAACAGATACAACAGAGCGAAGCATAATCTTAGCAACGAATCCGCCCTGACTTGCTATTCGAAAACAGTAGCCCACAGGTAAACACTGGCCAGTCAACTCAGAAGCGATGGGCTTAGTCAGGCTCCACCGGCAGATTAGGTAGATTGACAAAGACAGTTTCACTAGGTTAAAATTGACCCTTTTGCAAGGTTACACCTACCTTGCAAAAGGGTTTGACCGGCTATTACGGCGCAAAAACAACCCGCATTGTTTCTTTCTTGTTGAACAAATCGTAGCCTGCCATGCCCTCATCAAGCGACATTTTTCGGGTCAGCATGAAGCCAGAGTTAAGCTCTCCTTTTTGCAGATGCTCCAGCAACCGGGGAATGTAGCGCTGCCCGTGTTGCTGCCCCATTCGGAAGGTCAGGGCTTTGTTCATGGCCGCCCCCATCGGAATACTGTCTACCAGGCCGCCATAAACGCCAATAATCGAAACGGTTCCGCCTTTCCGGCAAGCCAGAATGGCTTCCCGCAGCACAATCGGCCGGTCGGATTCCAGCCGGACAAACTGCTTGGCTTTATCGTAGTAATAATCCAGCCCTTCGCTGACCGCTTCCATACCCACGCAGTCGATGC
Source organism: Spirosomataceae bacterium (assembly GCA_022702045.1). GTDB lineage: Bacteria > Bacteroidota > Bacteroidia > Cytophagales > Spirosomataceae > Spirosoma. The sequence goes on along the minus strand of JAKONH010000190.1, from coordinate 9,505 downwards.
AGCGGTCGGGGCCACGCCCACCGGTCATCTCCCGCAATGCTTGCTGAATGTCGACTTTCGAGAAATCCAGCACTTCGGCTCCGCTGATGTCTTTGGCCATCCGCAGCCGGTCGGGTTCACGGTCGATGGCAATCACGCGGGACGCGCCCAGCAGGAAAGCACTTTGAATCGCCATCTGCCCAACCCCTCCGCAGCCCCATATGGCCACTACGTTACCCGGCTGAATGTCGGCTAGATCCGCAGCCATAAAACCCGTTGGAAGGGCATCCGAGGCAAACACAGCGGCTTCGTCGGGCAACCCTTCGGGAATGACAAAGCAGCCCCGGTCGGCATACGGTACGCGAATGTAATCAGCATGGGAGCCAGCGTATCCGCCAAAGGCGTGGGAATATCCGAAAATTCCGGCTGGCGAATCGCCGTAGGCTTTTTCCGGTATCCAGGCGTGGGGATTGGAGTTGTCGCAGAGCGACCATTGCGTACTCTGGCAATATTGACACTCGCCACACCCCAGAATTGAGCATACGACTACCCGGTCGCCTTTTTTTAGCTTCTTTACTTCGGAGCCGATTTCGATCACTTCGCCCATAAACTCGTGACCAATGATGTCACCTTCGCGCATGGTTGGCACGTAGCCGTTGAGCAGGTGCAGATCGGAGCCACAAACCGAGGACAGAATAACCCGCAGAATCGCATCTTTGGGATTGATGATGGTGGGGTCGGGCACCCGCTCTGTGCGCAGGTCGCCAACACCGTTATAACATAGCGCTTTCATGTTTTTCGTCTATTTTGGCTTGTTCAGCTACAGGTTTCTTACCGGATTGTTGCTCACTTTTCCGACCGGACGGCTGCCCGGCGATGGTCGTGATTTCGCCGGTTTCCAGCAATTGCTTGAACCGGCGCAGATCCTGTTTGATCATCTCCTCAAAAGCGGGGTTGAACAGTTTCATGATCGCACCGCCCAGTTGCCCGGCTGGTGGCCGGTACTTGATGACCGCGTGCATTTCTGTTCCCTGGCCATTGGGCGCATCGACAAAACTGACTTCACCCGCGTTGTCAATCCGGGCGTCGGCGACTGATTTCCAGACCAATCGCTCGTTTTTCACCTCCGCAAGGATCTCCGCATCCCACTCCACCGGTCCCAGCGTTTTAGCGAGGAGACCATCCGATAGTTTCGCTACCCAATGTGACCGTTTATTGTCGAGTTGGCGGACCTCGCCCAGATGAAACATAAACTGGGGTAAATTTTCCAGTTGCCGCCAGTAGGCATATACCTCTTTACGCGGTTTGTTGATCGTCAGGCTTTTGGCGATTTCAATCGAATCAACCGCTTTATCGTCGGCCTTCGGTTCGGCCGTATTGCGCCCCAGCGCCTGGTTCATGGGGCAATAGCCCGACGCCCCCCGGTAGACCATAAATCCGCCCAGCGTGGCCAGTAGTAGTCCGCTGAAAGACCCACGTCGTAAGCCGTATGTGGCTAACAGCGCGCCACCGGCCGCCGACCAGATTCGCTCCGTATCGTCAACATTGATTCGACTGGAACCGCTAATGTCCGGTTCAATCGGTCCCATGCCCAGTACACTCGACACGGGCTGTTTTTTGTTTGCCATAGTTTTAGGGAGATATAAGGTTTGTCTTGATTGGTCATTCCGCTCGCCAGCCTCTTCTAATTCAGGGCTGGAAAAAGGTCGCTTTTAGGTGTCAGGCAACTTCATTCGGTAAATGGCATACGGAGTAGTCCGTTTGTTTTCACCTTCGTTGTAATCGGGTTGCTTGTTGATCTGGGAGCAACTGATGTACAAATAGTTATCTGTCGAAATGGAATAACTGTCCGGCCAGATCAGCCTTTCGTCGGACACCACATCTTCCAGCTTGTGCGCGGGCGTAACCCGGACCAATTGGTAGTTTTGGTAATCACCTAGGTACAGGTTGCCGTTTGTGTCGAAGATCATTCCGTCCGTGACCGCAAACCTTCCCAAGTCTTCCACCGCAATCTCCCGTTGATCGTCCGGCAAGGCTTCGTCCCGCAGATAGTCCGTTGGAATGCGGTAGAGCTTATTATCAGTAAGCGGTTTGTAATACAGCCAGTCACCATCCGGTGTCAACGCAATGCCATCCGATTGAAGGTGTACGGGCTGGCCCTGCTTTTTGAATTCCTTCCCGTCCACGATCAGGGTAAAGGAAGGGTCGTGTTTCACCGACGGATGGTTGCGCAGTACCTCCCGGGTCGTTCCCGTTGCCAGATTAACCACTACAAGGCCCCCTTCATTGGAGTTGGTTAAATACGCCACCTGTCGACGGGTATCGACCCGCACATCGTTGATATAGCTTTTGCTGCTCAGTACACCCTCAAACCGGTACACGGCTTCGATGCTGTCGGTATTCAGGTTGAACTTGACCAGCTTAAAACTAGCGTCATACACCTGTTCCATATTCGGGCAGGCTGGGTCCACCACCCACAGGTTGTTTTCTTCGTCAACATACACGGCCTGCACACAAACCCATTTGTCCGTTCCGTCATCTCCTTCCTGCCAGCTGTTCCATGGCTCATCCGGATATGGCTTCACCTGGTTATTGGGGAAGATTTCGACAACGCTGTACCGGTGGGGGCCGGGCCATAACGGATAGCAACTAAACAAACGACCGTCCTTCGCAATCGCCACACCGGTCAACTGGTAGGTATCGTCGGAAAAAACTTGTTCCAATTTCTGACTGCTCGTACTCATAATTAAATCGGTTTAATTGACTAGGTACCCTGGAACAGAGCACCTAGTCACTGGCCAATTCAGAACGGGTCAACCCAAAAGTGTTCAGCTTATGCTGGCTTTAGGGTTGACCCAATCAATTCTTCCCGCTTGCGAAAACCTACTCACGTTTGTTTTTCTCTTTCAACAGCAGGACGCCGACCGTGATTAGTAAGGCCGTGGTAGCGGCCTTTTGGACAAAGGCCGGGCGGTTGTACTTCCATTCAGCTCGCCAGCCCCGCTCAATCCAGGGGTTAGGCAGAATACCGTGTCTTAAGTCATCGAGCTTTCCCTCAATGGCATTGACCCGGTCGGCCAATAGCAGCGTCATCCAGTGCGTAGCGGTCGCTTCACTATACTGGTAGGCATAGCGACGGAGTGCCCCGCTGAGGCCCGAAGGCGGTGTTGACGTACCAAAGACCCGAGTGATGCCTGGCCGCTCCACCGAATGCAGGACCTCCATATCAATGCGCTGCTGGGGGGCTTTTTCATAATTGAGCCGCTCGTGGTCCGCACCGTTCCAATGCTTCATGGGGTAGGTGGGATCATTTTCCGAATCGGCATCCATGCCCCAGCCGGGAATATCTTTAACAAGGGTATCCCGGTTTCGGCCCGCAATCGTACGGTCCTCGAATTCGTCTATTGTGTCTTCTAATACGGGTTGCATAAGACAAGGGGTTAAGCCGCATTGGCGCGGGGCGGAATGAGTAAGGGTTTGATGATGTGGTCCAGCTTACTGGAAAACATGCGGTACGCATCCGACACGTCTTCCAGCGGTATTCGGTGCGTAATCATTTCTTTGGGATTGATGCGGCCACTCATGATGTGGTCGATCAGCTTAGGTAGTAGCCGTTTCACCGAAGCCTGGTTGGCCCGTACGGTAATTCCTTTGTTCATCAGACTACCAACGGGTACCAGATTCCAGGGAGGACCGTATACCCCGATGATGGATACAATGCCGCCTTTTTTGACCGAGTTGATGGCCCAGTGCAGGGCCGTAGCATCGCCGGCTTGAAGCAGCAGTCCTTTGCCGGTAAGGGTCTGCAAGAAACTGCCGGTACCATCGCAGCCTACCGCATCGATACACACGTCAGCGCCAAAGTAGTCGGTGGCTTTTTTTAGGAACAACACCGGGTCTTTCATGTCCCGGAAGTTATAAGCCTCGGCAAAGGCAAACTTGCGGGCAAACTCCAGGCGGTAGTCAACGTGGTCGATCACAATGACGCGGGTAGCTCCGAAGAACCAGGCGAAGCGGGCCGCCATTAGCCCCACCGGACCGGCCCCAAACACCACTACGGTATCGCCTTTCTGGATACCGCCCTGCTCGGCCGCCTGGTAGCCCGTAGGCACAACGTCTGTCAGCAGGACAGCGTTTTCCAGGTCCATTTCCTTAGGAATTATGGTGGGGCTTACATCGGCGTAGGGTACCCGAACGTATTCGGCTTGTCCACCATCATAACCCCCGCCGGTGTGTGCATAGCCAAAAAAGCCGCCGACAGCGGTGGCTTCTGGATTGGACTCGTTGCAGTTGCCGTATAGTTCCTGCTTGCAATGGGGGCAGGTGCCGCAGGCAACGTTGAACGGTACCAGCACGTGATCGCCTACGTTGAGTTTTTGTACGCCTGAGCCTACAGCTTCGACGACGCCGGTAAACTCATGGCCAAAAGTCATGCCCACCCGGGTATCGGGCACGCGGCCGTGATAGAGGTGCAGGTCGGAGCCGCATATCAGGGATCGGGTGACCCGGACAATGGCATCATAGGGATGCTTGATCTCGGGCTCGGGTTTATTCCGGTCGAGTCGGATTTGCCGGGGCCCACGAAAATTCATGGCTAACATAGCAACCTGTAGTTAAAGATGATGAAATGAATCGATTCAAGCTGTCATGCCGCATTGACGAGGGCATGCTTAGACACCTACCGGAAGCGTAGGCGACAAAGGCGCAGATTCCACTAAGACCTATTTCCGTAATAAGCACCCACGCCTACGCTTGTGGCATAAAGCGTTTAGGTTCTCAGAAGGGCATGTCGTGTGTTTCAGGCAAGCCAGTCAACACGGGATGAGTTGTTTTCCCTTCAGGCTGAGCAGCAGCATCTCACCGTATGCTTGCTTGGCAGACCAGTCGTATTGGTTGCAAACAAGCCTATTTGCCTATCACAGCAGATTGGTCACCTTACTGCAGGCCGTGCGCGGTTGTTCTGATAGTCATGGCTATCAGCATCGTCAAGATTGGGTTAACAAGTTGTTTGGGCGTTTGCTTGATCGACAATTCCATCACGTCGGTTAGCAAACGCCCAAACGACTTGCCCCTAAAAGACTCTTTTGTCCTTAATGCAGTCAAGAGTCCGGCTGGATAGTGAGGTATTGGCCCTACCGGGAGTAGGAAGATGGAAAAGTTACCTGATGAGCGAGCCGATTATTCGGGTAAGCTCAGCACGGGCTGATAGCGCCCATTTGGTAAATGCTTCTGGATTTGAAGGCGCAGATCAATGGCGGCATACGGGTAAGCAACCTGTGGGCTATTGTTCAGCGCCTACCCGTGTATTCACACAAAACATTCTGATTCGGTTACCAACCTCAGTAAGCTAGTTATCAACAACAAGCCCCAACCGGTCACGGATGGGGCTTGCTTACAGTAAACGAGTCAGAAAAAAGTTTGGTATTATAGTCAGTCTACCGGTATTGTTATACGGCTCCAGGCTGGTTATAGATGTAGCAACGTCCGTGCCGTATTCACAAGAGAATGCTTGACCGATGGGCGGTTAGCACTATAACCCAATTTGCGCCTGAATGAAGGCGTGGAATTGGACGGTCAGCTGTTGATCGATGACTTCGGCTGCGATGGCTTGGGAATGGACCAGATCGGTCCAGCAGCGTCCCGTGGCGAAGGTTTCCAATAAGTCGGCTATCAACTCGTCCGACAGGGCATTAATGTCAAAACCAAGGTGGTGAGTCATAGACAGGTGAGCGATGCCAGTGAAGTAAGCTTGTTAACCCGCTCCCTACCAATAACAGGGCCAAACGTAACACACTATTACAAGCAGTTCAAACTAAATCGCCTTATATCGACACTACCTGGTGGTGTTTTATTAACTGCATCAGGCACTTTATCGACTCAAGCAAACACGACGTGTGCTACCGTTGCGAATGAGATCCAATTTGTATACATTTCTTTGTTTCATCTCGCTGCTGGCTTGTGAGACAGGGAGATTGGCGTATCCTGTCCCGGCATTTTTTTATGAGCAAATAGTCAGACCGGCGTTTCGTGCCTTTAATAGCCTATGAAAAATTAACTAGCAGAAAAGCGTACACTTCACGTTCTTCACTAAAGTCGATAACTCTAAAACTTGGTATAAAAACGAGGTCAACTTTTGTATGCTCAATCAGCTTTTCAGGGTTATCCGCATTTGGTCGGCCAACGACCTTTAGTTGTACGCTAGATTCGGTTCCCGTTCAACAATACTATCACGTTAAGCGGGCTTCGGGTAACTTAGCTGCGTCCCTGAAACCGGGCCACTTATTTGACGAATGAAAGTGTTTGCTAATTGGGTCGTTTAGTCAATCTGTAGCCCTTCTTTCCCGTTCTGAATACATGATCGGGCGGTTGATCAGCTAGTGCCTGATGAAAACCTCGACGGTTGTAGAACCCGTAATATGACCGTAAACCCGGCTCCAGTTCCCAACCATCGGTATACGGGTTGCGGTAAATTTCTTCGTATTGCACCGTGCGACAAAGCCGCTCCACAAACATGTTGTCGATAGCCCCACCTTTGCCATCCATCGACATCTGGACGTTTGCCTCCAGTGACACCCTCCTAAAGGCATCTGCTGTAAACTGACTGCCCTGATCGGTATTGAAACTAGCAGGAGCGGGGTAGATCGCCAAGATTTCTTTAAGTACCTGACTATACCAGTCTACTGTCATCGTATTCGACACGGCTCATTACGCTCCGCATAGGGTAGCTCTCCGTCGACAGGGAGGACGTCCCGGTGGAAACCGGGCAGCCCAACCTAATGAGGGTGTACGAGTTGACGTTATGTTCGTTACCTTGAGTTAAGTTCTCATCCATCGCCCCCTTTGGTCGTTGGGCAATTTATTTCCACTACCCCTTCGCCAGCCTATTTCTGCTTCATTTCCAACTCGTTGAGCAAATAATCGAGGCCGTTGATACGGATTTCGTACATGGTTTGCAGGAGTTGTCCCAGCTTGCCGGATGGGAAACCTTTCTGGGAAAACCATTCCAGATAGGCGACCGGTAGCGTACGGATCAGTTGGCCTTTATGCTTGCCAAACGGCATGGGGTAATGTAGCAAATCCAGCAGAAGCTGCGGGTTGCCGTTGGGTGAGTCAGTGGTCATGGGTTGTGTATGTACGAGTCGCAAGTTACGACGTTGTGACTACCGGATAATCGTATCGAGCGACAAGGTTACCCCCGACAGCTAGCAGCTATCGCAGTTCCGATAGCTGCTAACAGGGCTCCCATCGTTTAGCTTATCGGCGCTGGCATTGAACTGCCGAAGCGGCCAGAAGCTGTCAGGGACAATGTAAGTGACGAGTTCAAAAGCGGCCATCGATGGGTTCATTCGATAGCCACTTTTGTGTGATATAACTTTATTAATAAGCCTTGGACGCTCGTAGTAGCAAGCTGCCGTTTAATAAACCTACTGGCAGTCCTGAACATGGCTTTTTATTTTTAGGCCCAATCCGGCTCACCTGTGCCGTCAATCCGCTATAAACGCCTGATCGCTTCCCTGCTTTATCCGTCACATCTCTAATCAATATAGCATGCCGGGCTTTACAGCGCCCGCCGTTTTCGTATACAGCCTTGTCAACTAACCCGGACATTTCTGTGCGCATCGATCAGTTAACCGTTACCCGGTTCGTATCCGCCATCCTGCTGGTTCTTTTCCATACGGCCGCTACTAGCCTGACCACCGACTCCATGGCAGGCCGTATGCTGCTGGCTGGCAACAGCGCCGTTAGTTACTTCTTCGTGCTTTCCGGTTTTATTCTGATCGTGTCGAACGGGCGCGATGGACAGCTACCGACTCACATCACAAAGTGTCGATTCTGGCGCAACCGCTTCGCCCGCATCTATCCGCTTTATCTGACGGCGCTCATACTGACACTGACGGCAGATGTGCTGACACATAACGGTACATTCCATCGCATTCATGCCGGATCGGCGGTAAGCAGTGCGCTTCTAGTACAGGCCTGGCTCCCACCCTACGCCATGGACCTGAACTATCCCGGTTGGTCGCTGTCGGTGGAAGTCTTTTTTTATGCCTTGTTTCCGCTGTTCTATACTGGTATGGTCCGGCTGTCTACTCAACGGCTGGTGTTACTAACGGGCTTGGTGTGGGCGTTTAGTTTGGCAATACATCGGTACATGGTGCAATGGGTTGACCTGGGTGCTACCGCCGATTATCATGCGCTGACCATGTATCTACCCATCCTGCACCTGAACACGTTTCTGGCCGGTACGACTACGGGAATTGTATTTATGCGACACCGGTCGTGGTTGATTCGACATCGTAACCGGCTATTGCTGACGTTGCTGATTCTATCGGTGGCTGCGGGTTGGGTAGTATGGACGCAGCATCCGGTGCTGCGGCTACGGCACAACGGGATGGTGGCTCCCCTGTTTGCGATATTCGTTCTGTGGTTATCGTGTCAATCGAACGGGTTGAGCCGATGGTTGAGTTCTCCGGCGCTTGTCTATATGGGCGACATCAGCTACGGCGTTTATCTATTGCAGGTCCCGGTTAGCACGCTGGCTTTCTACGCAAACTCCCGGTGGCTGCACCTCCCCACCGGATCATACCTGTTGATTTATCTGCTTCTACTCTGTCTGGTTGCTGCGGCCTCCTACCACTATATCGAGCAGCCTGCCCGTCGGTTTATCCGGCAGGCGGCTCTTCCCCGTTTCGCCAGTGCTGACGAGCAGGTCTCGCAGTCGGCGTAGTACCGTCGCGTCGTTCTGTTTCGCTTCAGCTTTGTTTCTGCCATTCCGACGACAGCGGTAGTGCCAGGTTTGGAGTACCAGCCGGGCCTGACATAGTCCCGGACGAAGACTTTTGCTATCGTAAGCGTGTCAGGTCAGGCACCTGATACTACTGTAAAATTTGCAACCTGCGCGGCTACATACAGTTTCGTCCACAAGACGAGTCGATTTAATTTATTATGATATTTGTCGTGTAATCGATAGAATCATTGCTTTACACTGCCATCGACAATTCTTTTTTGCGGAGTAGATTACCTGCATATTCAGGTCATCAGACCCAGTAAAAGTGTTTCGTTGGTCATTCATCACCTTCGTCATTTTTTATCAACAAACCGCTCGTGTATACGCCTAAGCATACCCTGTTTCTGGCTTGTCTGCTGCCCGTGCTGCTGACCAAACCTGCCTCTCTATCGGCCCAGTCAAACAAGCCCGATGCGCCAACGCCCCGCTTTGCCTTCGCCGAACCCACCGTATCGCCCGATGGACGCGAAATCGCCTTTGTCTCCGGGGGCGACATCTGGACTGTTCCGGTCACGGGGGGCGAAGCGCGGCTGCTGGTCGCTCATTCTGACAACGAATCGCGACCACTGTATTCGCCCAATGGTACCTACCTGGCCTTCAGCTCAACCCGCTCGGGCAATGGCGATATCTACCTGCTCACGCTGGAAACAGGGGAACTGCGCCGACTGACGTTTGACGACGGGGGCGAAACGCTGACCGGCTGGGCGCCCGACAGCAAAATGGTATATTTCCAGTCGA